>JBCDHX010000150.1:0-14049 GCA_038749535.1 Bacteroidota bacterium | reverse complement strand
GTCGTCGAGCAAACGCGTCGTCATGCGATCATCGCGTCTTTGTTGCAGATTCCGCATTTGGTGGTGTGTGTAAATAAAATGGACTTGGTCGATTATAGCGAAGAAGTGTACGAAGAAATCAAAGAAGAATTTGAAGGCTTTGCGTCTAAGTTGGATGTAGTGGATGTCCATTTCATTCCAATTTCAGCACTGAAAGGCGATAATGTCGTCGATCGTTCTGACAAGACAAAATGGTACGACGGACCGACTTTAATGTATTATCTGGAGAACGTCCACATCGGTAGCGATCACAATTTGATTGATGTGCGCTTCCCGATTCAGTATGTCGTGCGTCCGTACAGCGATGAGTTTCATGATTATCGTGGCTATGCAGGTCGTGTCGCAGGTGGTGTGATGAAAAAAGGAGATGAAGTGACGTTGCTACCAACTGGCTTCACCACTAAAATCGCTAAAATCGAAACCTACGACGGCGAAATCGAAGAAGCTTTCCCTCCCATGTCTGTCACCATGCACATCGAAGACGACTACGATTTGAGTCGCGGCGATATGATCGTTCGCACCAACAATCAACCCGAAGTGACGCAAGATTTGGATATGATGGTTTGCTGGTTTAGTCCGAAAGCGTTGCAGCCACGCGGGAAATATACCATTATGCACACGACTCAGGAAGCGCGTTGTGTTGTCAAAGAGATTCAGTATAAATTGGACATCAATACGCTGCATCGAGAGATGGAAGACAAAACGATTAAGATGAATGACATTGCGCGTATTCAAATTCGGACAACCAAGCCGTTATTTATAGATGAATATCGTAAAAATCGTATCACAGGAAGTATCATTTTGGTGGATGAGCAGACGAATAATACGGTGGGAGCGGGAATGTTGATATAGCTGTGAGCAATGAGCCGTTAGCTTTTAGCTGTTCAGCGACTTATAGCATTGTTTCAGCACTTTCGGCTTTATGTATTTTTGAATATATCTAATATTAGAAACGAAATTTTCAATTTATACGAACCAGCTAGCGGCTAACAGCTAATAGCTAATAGCTTTTCAGAATGAAAGTATTAATTACTGGCGGCGCAGGATTCATCGGATCACACTTGGTGAGACGAATGGTACAGCAGTATCCAAACTATCAGATTGTAAATTTGGATGCGTTGACATATGCAGGGAATTTGGAGAATATCCGAGATATAGAAGGGAACGAAAATTATAGCTTCGAGCGAGGTGACATCACTGACTTGGAGGAGATGCGTGGCTTGTTTCAGAAATATGAGTTCGATGCGGTCATTCATTTGGCGGCAGAGTCGCACGTAGATCGGTCGATCAGTGATCCATTGATTTTTATTAAGACCAATGTGCTAGGAACGGCTACTTTATTACAAGTGGCGAAAGAGCAGTGGAACAGCAACTTTGACGGCAAATTGTTCTACCACGTTTCTACAGACGAGGTCTATGGTTCGCTAGGAGAGGAGGGCTTCTTTTATGAAGATACCGCTTATGATCCACGCAGTCCGTATTCAGCATCAAAGGCGAGTTCAGATCACATGGTACGCGCTTTTCATCATACGTATGGCATGCCTGTCATTCTCTCCAATTGCTCCAACAACTACGGCAGCTACCAATTTCCTGAAAAACTCATTCCACTCTTCATCAACAATATCAAACACAACAAATCACTGCCAGTCTATGGTAAAGGCATCAACGTGCGCGATTGGTTGTTTGTAGAAGATCACGCTTCGGCGATTGACACCATTTTTCACGATGGAAAAGTCGGCGAGACCTATAACATCGGCGGACACAACGAGTGGCGCAACATTGATTTGATTCACATTTTATGTGCGCAAATGGATGAAAAGTTGGGGCGCGAAAAAGGTAGTTCAGCAAAGTTGATTACGTATGTGACGGATCGCGCTGGACACGATATGCGCTACGCGATTGACGCGACGAAACTGAGCGAAGAATTGAATTGGAAACCGTCCTTGCAGTTTGAGGAAGGATTGAGTAAAACGATTGATTGGTATTTGGAAAACGAAAGCTGGCTAGAGAATGTCACTTCCGGTAACTATCAGCGGTATTATGAAGAGCAGTATGCGCTACTGTAATTTTGAAGAATTGATGAACTGAAAAATTGATGATTCTTCTAGAAACGGAATATCCGTTCAAGAATGAAAATCACGTATTATCAGTTCATCGATTTATCAATTCGTCAAAAAACAAAAACAAAAACAAAGAAATGAAGGGTATCATACTAGCAGGCGGCTCCGGAACAAGACTTTACCCAATCACAAAAGCCATCTCCAAGCAGCTCATGCCGATCTACGACAAGCCGATGATCTACTATCCGCTGTCGATCTTGATGTTGTCGGGGATTCAGGAAGTCTTGATTATCACGACGCCTCACGATCAGGAGCAGTTTCAGCGATTGTTGGGTGATGGGTCACAGATAGGGTGTCGATTTGAATATGCTGTGCAAGAAGTGCCGAATGGATTAGCACAAGCATTTGTGATTGGAGAAGAATTTATTGGGAACGATGATGTGGCGTTGATTTTGGGCGACAATATTTTCTATGGCTCGGGTTTGAGTACATTGTTGCAAAATAGCAGTCGTAATATACAGGGCGCGAAAGTTTTTGCCTATCCAGTTTCCGATCCTGAACGTTATGGGGTCGTCGAATTTGATGAAGAGAGGCGAGTCATTTCAATAGAAGAAAAACCGAAGCAACCGAAGTCCAATTACGCCGTACCTGGACTTTACTTTTACGATAATCGAGTGGTTGAAATAGCAAAGAATATAGAGCCTTCAGCGCGTGGCGAATACGAAATCACAGACGTCAATAAGACCTATTTGTTGATGAATGAACTGACCGTTGGCGTAATGGATAGAGGAACGGCTTGGTTGGATACGGGGACGTTCGATTCCTTGAGCGATGCCTCCGAATTTGTGCGCGTCATCGAAAAACGGCAAGGGATGAAAATCGGGTGTATCGAAGAAATCGCCTACCGAATGAAGTTCATCAATGCCGATCAATTGAAAGCGATTGCGCAACCGCTTTTGAAGAGTGGCTATGGCAAATATTTGATGCAAGTCGTTGATAAACAGCAGATTATTGCATCATAATTTGATGAAATGTCAGACCTGTAACAATTAACGAAAAGATTTAATCTCAAAGCCCCAAGAGAACAAAATATTTGACTTTCTTTGCGTTCCGAACAGCGCGATCGAGTTAAGGAACTAGTAATATCAAACAAAAAATGCCATGTGTGGAATAGTCGCCTATATCGGAGAAAGAGAAGCTTATCCAGTCTTAATCAAAGGCTTACAGCGATTGGAATATCGCGGATATGACAGCGCAGGAGTTGCCTTGCTCAATGGACAAATGAACGTCTATAAAAAGAAGGGTAAAGTCGAAGATTTGGTGGCTCACGTTTCTGACCAAAGCACCAAAGGCAATATCGGCATCGGGCATACGCGCTGGGCAACTCACGGCGAACCTAACGACCGAAACGCCCACCCACACACCTCTGACGATAGTCAGCTCACCATCGTCCACAATGGCATCATCGAAAACTACGAACTGCTCAAGAAAGCCTTGATAAAACAAGGTCATACTTTTACAAGCGACACGGATACAGAAGTACTCGTTCATTTGATTGAAGAGATCAAGCGAAGCGAGAATTTGACGCTGGAAGAAGCGGTGCGTGTGGCATTGTCCAAAGTGGTCGGGGCGTATGCGATTGTCGTTTTGGATCAAAGTGAACCTAACAAAATAGTCGCAGCTCGAAAGTCTAGTCCACTGGTTGTAGGTATTGGCGAAAATGAATTTTTCCTTGCCTCTGATGCTACACCAATTATTGAGTACACCAAAAAAGTCGTTTACCTCAATGACGAAGAGGTAGCTGTGGTGACCATGGACGGTGATTTCCGCATTCGCAACATCCAAAATGTCGAGCAAATTCCTGACTTTCAGTACCTAGATATGCAGATCGAAGCCTTGGAAAAAGAAGGCTACGACTATTTCATGCTCAAAGAGATTTTCCAACAACCACAGACTATTGCCGACTGTATGCGCGGTCGTTTGAATGCCGATGAAGGTTGGATTCTATTGGGTAGTTTGAAGGATAATTTGGAGAAGTTCTTGCAAGCAGAACGCATCATTTTTGTGGCTTGTGGGACGTCTTGGCATGCAGGTTTGGTGGCAGAGTATTTATTGGAAGATATTGCGCGCATTCCTGTCGAAGTAGAATATGCCTCTGAATTTAGATATCGAAATCCCATCATCACCGAAAGAGATATTGTCATTCCCATTTCTCAATCAGGCGAGACGGCGGATACCTTAGCAGCCATCGAATTGGCGAAAGAAAAAGGCGCATTTGTCTATGGTGTCGTCAATGTGGTTGGTTCTTCCATTGCAAGAACGGCTCACTCTGGTTCTTACATCCATGCGGGTCCTGAAATTGGTGTCGCTTCTACCAAAGCTTTCACAGGTCAGTTGACGCTATTGACGTTGATGACGCTTTTTTTGGGCTACAAAAAAGGAACACTTTCGGAGTCAGAGTACAAGCGATTGATCGTCGCTTTCAACGAAATTCCGAGCAAAGTAGAAGAAGTGCTACAATACGACAGCAAAATTCGCTATATCGCACAGCAAATGCGCAATGCGAGCAACGCCCTTTACTTAGGTCGTGGATTTAATTTCCCCGTTGCGTTGGAAGGTGCATTGAAATTGAAAGAAATATCTTACATCCACGCAGAAGGCTATCCAGCTGCAGAGATGAAACATGGTCCAATTGCTTTAATTGATGCGCTGATGCCAGTCATTGTGATTGCGACGAATAAGAGTGCTTATGAGAAAATTGTGAGCAATATCCAAGAAGTCAAAGCTAGAAAAGGAATTGTGATCGCTATCGTCACAGAAGGCGATGAGCAAATCAAAAATATTGCTGACTTTGTGATCGAAATACCTGAAGTAGACGAAATTTTTGCGCCCCTGGTGTCTTCGATTCCATTGCAGTTGTTGTCATATCATGTCGCTGTGATGCGCGGTTGTAACGTCGATCAGCCGAGAAATTTGGCGAAGTCGGTGACTGTGGAGTAGGAGGAGAGCTTCGAGAGCGGAGAGAGTTTTGAGAGATAGGAGAGCTGAGATAAATTTGAAAAATCGAAGAATTGAGTAATTGATAATACGTGTTCATCATCTATAAACGGATATTTCGTTTACACCGAAATCATCAGTTTATCAGTTTCTCAATTCATCAAAATAATCCTAATAAAAACCATCCAAGAACAGCAACCCCCATTGATAAAACGCAAACCATCTGCGACTTATCAGTGGCGAAGCCGTAGAAAAACTGAACCCGAAAAAAGACTAAATCATGAGTACAGCACAAGCAAAAGAAAATCATTTACACGATACAGAGGAGCGTTGGTTTGCGGTCTATACGCGCTTTAAATGCGAAAAAGTGGTGCATAAAGATCTGCAAGCCAAGGGAATAGAGTGTTATGTGCCGTTGCAAGAAGTGACGCGGCGATATACGCGCAAAATCAAGACGCACCATATTCCACTCATCAGTTGCTATGTATTTGTGAAGGTCAATCGCAAAAACTACGTGCGGGTGCTGGAAACGGACTATGTATTGAATTACGTCAAGATTGGGCGCAATTTGATCGCGATTCCAGAAGAAGAAATTGAAATTTTGAAAGCGGTGACGCGAGAAGGCGTGATTACGGCTATCGAAGATCGTCAATTGCAAGTAGGCGACAATGTAGAGATCATCGGCGGGCGATTGACAGGTTTGAAAGGCAAATTGATCGAAACAGATAATGGTAAACGTCTAGTGGTGGAGTTGGAGATGCTGGGAAAAGATATTTATATGGAAGTCTCGCCAGAGCTGTTAAGAAAAGCTAGACCGTGAAATGAATAAATTTACATTGTCAGGAAATAATCGAAGTGAAAACGTATTGCAAATAGTAGCCGCTTCGATTATTTCCTGACATTGAAAATGTAAATTTTTTATTGAACTCAGACCTGAAATGATAAAACAAGTAGCACAGCAAATACAAATGGTGGAGCTTGCTCCACAATACGAAAAAATCAAAGCAGAAGTCGATGCGGCGATTGCAGAAGTCATTGAATCGACGCGTTATATCGGTGGACCAAAAGTGGCTGCTTTCCAACAGCATCTAGAAGACTATTTGCAAGTCAAACACGTCATTCCTTGTGCCAATGGAACAGATGCCCTACAAATCGCGATGATGGCACTCGACCTACAGCCAGGCGATGAAGTCATTGTACCCTCGTTTACTTACGTGGCGACGGCTGAAGTGATCGGTTTGCTACGCTTGAAGCCTGTGATGGTCGATGTGGGGGAAGATACGTTCAACGTCACCGCCGATATCATCGAAGCGGCGATTACGGACAAAACAAAAGCTATTGTTCCCGTCCATCTTTTTGGGCAAAGTGCAGATATGGAGCCGATTCTGACATTATCGAAAAGGTATAATATTCCTGTCATCGAAGACAATGCGCAAGCTATCGGTGCAGACTATACCTTCTCTGACGGAACAACTCAAAAAACGGGAACGCTAGGTGACATCGGTTGTACGTCCTTTTTCCCCTCTAAAAACTTAGGTTGCTATGGCGATGGTGGCGCGATCTTTACAAATAGTGAAAACCTCTACGGCAAGCTCAAAATGATCGCCAATCACGGACAGTCGCGTCAATATTATCACGATAAAATCGGTGTCAATTCTAGATTGGATGCTTTGCAGGCGGCTATTTTGGATATTAAATTGCACCATTTAGATGAATATAATGCTGCTAGGCAAGCAGTTGCAGCAAAGTATGATGGTGCTTTCGCTGAGGTCGAGCAACTGCAAACACCTGTGCGTCAGCATAATTCCACTCACGTATTTCATCAATATACTCTAAAAGTGAAAGATGGTCGCCGCGATGAATTGAAGCAATCTTTGGCAGAGCGCGACATTCCAGCAATGATCTATTATCCTGTGCCATTGTACAAGCAGAAGGCTTACGCGCATTATTTTGAAAGTGAGCCACTACCTGTTACAGAGCGCATTACGCAAGAGGTGATTTCCTTGCCGATTCATACGGAGATGAGGGAGGAGGTGCAGGCGTATATTATTGAGAACGTCCTTCAGTTTTTTGAATAAGCTGTTTGTGTAGCTTGCAAATCACACGTTTTCATTTTTGTCTTGATACAAAAACGAAACAAAAAAATCAAGACTGGATTTCTTTCTTAACGCTCCAAAAGCAATGAAAATCCTAAACATCTCAAAACTCGCCCTTGCTATTAATTTTCAAACTCAATGCAGTGGTTACTCTAGATCATCAGTTACGTTAAAATTCTATTTGGCTCATACAGTGATCTGTTTTTAACGGATTTTCATCCCTTTTTCCACTAAAAGAAATAGGTCAAATCAACTCGTACCTTGATAAACAGCCGTTTCAAAAAGTGAGTTACTTCGCACATCCCACAGCTATCATTGACGAAGGCGCACAAATCGGTGACCACACCAAAATCTGGCACTTCTGCCACATTATGCCGAAAGCAAAAATCGGTAACTACTGCAACTTAGGACAAAATGTCTTCATCGCCGACGATGTTCAGCTCGGCAACCACGTCAAAGTGCAAAATAGCGTCTCCATATATACAGGTGTCATCTGCGAAGATGAGGTCTTCATCGGACCATCCGCTGTCTTCACGAATGTCATCAATCCTCGCGCTGCTGTCAATCGCAAAAGCGAATACCAGCAAACGCTCGTCAAAAAAGGAGCAACCATCGGCGCAAACGCGACTATCGTCTGTGGGAATATGATTGGGAAATATGCTTTTATCGGAGCGGGGAGTGTGGTGACGAAAGATGTGCCTGATTTTGCTTTGGTGGTTGGAAATCCTGGGCGGCAGGTGGGGTGGATGAGTGTTTTTGGGGAGAAATTGGATTTCAGTAACGGAGAGGCAGTTTGTGAAAGGAGTGGGGGGCGTTATCACATTTCGAGTGGTGTTGTTGAAATTTTGAAGAACTGATGAATTGATAAACTGATAAGCCGTGAAAGAAGAAAAATACGAATTTATATTTGAGCGGTTAGGGATATGGCAGTTGTCAGTTGATGTAGCCGTTGATTTATACAAGTTGACAAAAGGATTTCCGAAAGAAGAATTATATGGAATCGTTAGCCAAATTAGAAGAGCAGCCACTTCTGTTTCTGCTAATCTAGCAGAAGGACGTACTCGGAAATCAAACAAAGAAAAAGCACGCTTTTTTGAGATCGCTTACGGCTCTGCAATGGAAGTCATGAATTTTATCATCATTAGTGAACGACTCGGCTATATCGACCAACAAGAATCAAACAACTACCGAATCAGAATTAGCGAACTAACCAACAAAATTAACTCCTACTATAACAAACTATGAATCACGTATTATCAATTCATCAGTTCCTCAATTTATCAAGAGAATCAAGAAGCAAAGCTCCAAACTAAAACACCACTTTGCCCTCAAACTCAAAACAAAATTTCGCATTAATAGGCACCGCCGGCTACATCGCTCCCCGCCACCTCGCCGCCATCCACGAAACCAACAACACCCTAGTTGCAGCCTACGATCCCTCAGACTCCGTCGGGATATTAGATCGCTATTTTCCCAAAGCGAGTTTCTTTACCGAGTTTGAGCGATTCGATAGACACTTAGACAAACTTAAAAGACAAGGCACAAACATCGACTACTTAACCATTTGTTCACCTAATTACTTACACGATGCGCACATCCGTTTTGGGTTGCGGATTGGTGCAAAAGTGATCTGCGAAAAGCCATTGGTCATCAATCCTTGGAATGCCAAAGCCTTGATGGAGCAAGATGAAAATGAAGATGTTTTTACCATCTTGCAACTTCGCCATCATCCTACGATCAAAGCACTAAAAGCAAAAGTCGAGCAGTCGGATGACAAAATCTACGACATTGATCTGACCTATATCACCGCACGTGGCAAATGGTACTATGCGAGTTGGAAAGGAGACGAAAGCAGATCGGGTGGTATTGCTGCGAATATCGGGATTCATTTTTTTGATATGTTGCTGTGGATATTTGGGAGCGTCAAAGAAAACCAAGTCCATCGCTATCACCACGATAGCGCAGCAGGCTATTTAGAATTGGAACGAGCGCGAGTGAAATGGTTTTTAAGTATCAATGGCGATCACATCGACCAAAAAGATCGAACCGTACAACGCAGCATCAAAATAGATAGCGAAGAGATTGATTTCACAACAGGTTTCACTGACCTACATTTGGAGAGTTATCGTCAGATTTTAGCAGGAAAA
Source organism: Bacteroidota bacterium (assembly GCA_038749535.1). GTDB lineage: Bacteria > Bacteroidota > Bacteroidia > Chitinophagales > Saprospiraceae > JAAUTG01. The sequence continues at coordinate 4,710 of JBCDHX010000150.1, read as the reverse complement.
GGATATAGCATCAAAGAAAGTTTGTCTGCTATTGAATTGGTGCGACAGATTCGGACGGCGGAATTGAGTGATACTAATAAAAAAACAACTAAAACACCCCCCAAAGCCAAATTACCTCTCACCAAACACCCCTTCAAGAATAACCCACAAAACCCAAACAGCTAGTGAGGCTTATGTCCTACTTGCGCGGGCTGCCGTTTGTCCACGCGGAGCGATTTGGACAAACTGGACTTTTTTGTTTACTTTTTTTGGCAATGAGAAAAAGTAAAAGCCTAGCCGGCTTGAAGCGAAATCAAGCTTGGAAAAACGAACTCAAGTAACTAGAAAGAGCAGTAAAGCTTAATCTGAAAAATAACTAAGCTTGACATCTGAAATCAAAATTTAAACCGTAAAAGCACATTAATTACAACATTAACTCACCTTTAAATCACCATAAAGCATTTTAAAAAGATTGAATATATGTAACAAATAAGGTATATTTGAAAAAAGCAAATCAACCTGCTCCTTTTCACTTCACCTTAATTTCAATATTCAAATCTTACAACTCTATGCAACACACAAAACTCATACTCCTCACACTTCTTATCTGCTCTTTGCAGCTAGCAACAGCTCAAGTCGGCAGCCTGGTCATCACCGAAATCATGCAAAACCCAGCAGCAGTAGGTGACCCAGAAGGTGAATACATCGAAATTTATAACCCCACTGCCAGCCCTATAGACCTTGAAAACTATGTGATAAGCGATCTAGGAAATGACTCACACACCATCATGAGTAGTGTGGTCGTCTCGGCAGGTGGCTATGTAGTACTAGCGAGAAATGCGGATATGTTAGTGAATGGTGGTTTTACTGCTGACTATCAGTACGATAGCTTTTCCCTTAGTAATAGCGACGATGAAGTCATACTTACGGATCCCAATGGTGGGGCGGTAGATCGTGTCGCCTACGACGGAGGACCTAATTTCCCCGATCCTAGTGGTGCTAGCATGAGCCTTAATCCCAATTTTCTAAACGCTATGGACAATGACGACGGCGCCAATTGGTGCGAAGCAACCAGCACTTTTGGTGCAGGCGACAGAGGAACACCGGGCGCTGCCAATGATATGTGCGTTATGCTTTGTATTGCAGATGCGACCATCAGTGACGCTGGCTGTATAGGCGCAGACTATGTCTTTCAAGTGAGTTTCACAGCGACAGTAGCCACCATAGGCGGCTTTGAAGTATTCGATGTTACCAATAATATGGTGATCGGAAGTGGTATGACGTCTCCCATCACAGTTAGCTTAATGAATAATACAAGCAATACGCCTTTCGACATCATCGTGCGCGATGCTTCCAATGCGATGTGTACGAGTGAAATCTTAACTGTAACCCCCGAAAACTGTTCTATAACTTGTAATCCTGATCTGGTGATTTCTGGCATATTCGATGGCACACGTACAGGTGGACAACCCAAAGGAGTCGAGTTATACGTTATCAATGACATTCCCGACCTAAGTGCTTACGGTATCGGAAGTGCCAACAATGGGGGCGGCTCAGATGGTGAAGAATTCTCATTCCCTGCTGATGCTTATGTAGCAGGAGATTATATTTATGTCACTACCGATGATATCGACTTCAATGCTTTTTTCGGTTTCAATGCAAACTATATATCCGGCGCAGTAGCTATCAATGGAGATGACGCCATAGAGCTATTCTGTGGTGGCAATGTCGTCGATGTATTCGGAGATATCAATCTAGATGGTAGTGGCGAACCCTGGGAATATACAGATGGATGGGCATATCGCGACGACTGTACAGGCCCTGATGGAACGACCTTCATGATTGACAACTGGAAGTTCTCAGGTGTCAATGGCTTAGAAGATAGCGACAGCGATGATACCAACAATACGAATGCTACTGCTGATGTCCCTATGCCCATCGGTACATACAATCAAGATAATTGTGCTGGCGACTGCCCAGCTGACCTCACCGATGCTGACTTAGGCGGAGGCGCACCCAATACTATTCCTGCAGACACTTACCAAGTATCCAATACCATCACTTCAAGCGGTATCGTCGCTAGTGGTACGACTGTTGTCTTCGATGCTAGAAGTATGATTACGTTGACACCAGGTTTTGCAGCAGAGGCAGGTTCTACGTTTACAGCTATGATTGGAGGTTGTGCGCCAAATGTCGTCCCCGAAATAGAAACACGAACCCAAATTGTCGATCTAGATACTCGACTTTACCCTAATCCAACTTACGATCAAACCACTATCGAACTGACACTACCGACGGCTACAGAAGTCACCATCACTCTCTTCGATATGAATGGACGCGCACTACAAAATCTATTACCGACACAAATACTCGTCGAAGGCGAGCACCGCATCGAGCAGACACTAAGCAATGTCGTTGCAGGGACTTATCTCATACAAGTACAAGCAGGAAATGCTCGTCTGTGGCATAAATTGATGATTTTGAAATAGATTTTTTAGCGTGGAATGTTGTCCTTTCGCAATATGCTGCGGCATTTAGTTGCACAACTGCAACATTCCACTTATATTTATCCCGAATTTTTAAAATTACACTTCTTATTTTTTACCTTAAATTATTTATTATGAAAAAGTTATTTTCATTATTAACACTTGTCTTAGGTGTATGCGCATTCGTCAATGCACAGACAGCTAATGACCTATTAGATCCTACTACTATCGGTGATGGTGGTAATGAATTAGAGTTTTCCGTAGAAGGTAGTTCTAATGGAGCTGACTTGGTACTTACTACTCTAACTGGTACAGGAAGAACTAGACTTAGAATTGCTCCAGGTGGCTCAGACAACAGAGCCTTCTTACAAGTTCAAAACGCGAGTGATGCTGCTAATACAGGAAATGCTCGTTTAGGCGTAAGAGGAACCTATGCAATTTTGTCTGCTGCAAATAGTGGTACTCCTGCCTCTCCATTATCTAATGTTGGTATCGAACTAGACCCTAATGGAGATTTAACTGGTGAATCTTTCGTTGTTTCTACAGGTGGTTTTCTAGGTGGTTCAGCAGGAGGTGTAGAAACTATACTTGCTAAAGTAGACGTGAATGGTCTAGAAACAATCGAAGCGAAAGTACAAGCTTCAGTCGCTGCTCCTGACTATGTATTTGCTGATGACTATAACTTACGTTCTTTAGAAGAAGTAGAAGCTTATATCAATGAATACAGTCACCTTCCTGAAATTCCTTCTGCTGCTGAGTTTGAAGCAGATGGCATTAAATTAGGAAAAATGAGCTTTGATCTATTGAAAAAAGTTGAGGAATTGACTTTATATATGATTGAAATGAAGAAGGAAAACGAAGAGCTTAAAGCTCGCATTCAAGAATTAGAAAGTAAGTAATTTATTTTATAGCTTTTATGAGGCTTTCGTAAGAAATTACGAAAGCCTTAATTACTTTATAGTAATCCTTCTCCGTTCTTATTCTTTCCTTTTTTATTTCGTTATTGTCTTGCTAGAGTTCTTTATAGGTATTGCTATTTTTTGTAAATTGCTATCATAATATTTATAATCCCTTCTTCTATATTGGTATATAACTTTTCCTATCTATACTATTCTCCGTTACTTTAAGAGCAATAAATACTTATTTAAGATTGATTGTAATATGAAGCCTCATATGCAATAATCATAATTTTGCTATCCTAGTCAAACAGGTAATATGGACTCATGGTTGTTTATTGTCGGTCCTCAGCGTTCAGGTACAACTTTGTTACGATTGATGTTAACATCAAACAGCAGTATTTCTATTCCGCCTGAGAGTCAATTTGTAGTTAGAACTGATAAATTACTTGAAAAGCGAAAAGAGGATATCATCAATCACACTAATCAAGCAGAAGTTATTTCTATAATTGAACGTGATAAAAAATTCGAAGAATGGGATCTACCAATTACGGAAATATCTCAATGGATGAATACTCAGAAAAGTTTGACTCCTGAAAAATATTATTCTTTCATCTACAACAAATATCGAGATCTAAATGACGAATCTGCGTTTATCATAGGTGATAAAAATCCAGATTATCTGGTAGAAACTGATCGCTTGAAAAATATGTTTAAAAAAGCTTTTTTTCTTGTCACATATAGAGACCCAAGAGCGATAAGTGAATCATTAAAGCTCGCTAATAAACACTGGAAAAAACAATCTAGTCATCTTGTGCAAGCAGTAAAAACATTTAAGGACTTTACATCACTATATGAAAAATTTTCAAGAGATAGTGACTACTACTTTATTTCTTATGAACAATTAGTTTTAGAGCCTAAAGCTACATTAGTTTCTATCTGCAATTGGCTCGAAATAGAATACGAAGATTCTATGATGAACTATTATAAAATAAATAAACAAAAAGAGCTGGTTCATCCATCGCGTTTGGTATGGCATGAAAATACTTTACGAGCCCCAGATAGTAAGCTCTTATCTAGGTGGATGGGGAGTATTACTGAAAATGACAGAAAATATATAGAACGAAGCTTAAAGAAAGAAATGAAGAAATTTGGATATGAAGCTAAGTACTCTTTATTTAATAGATTGTGTGAAATCTTTCAGCGTAAATAATGATTATTACAGATAAATTTGTTCTTCTTAATATGCCAAAGACTGGTACTTCTTTTGTGCGAGATTGTCTAAAGCAAATATATACAGAAAGGAGTATTTTAGAAAAGCTTGAATATTTATTAGGATTCAAAAGATT
>JBCDHX010000149.1:0-14233 GCA_038749535.1 Bacteroidota bacterium | reverse complement strand
GCCTACATGAAAAGCAATGACTTGACGGGTACGACGACATTTGGCAATCCATATCCATTTCTTATTTGTCTTTTTATAAACAAATGACCACATCTCATCACACTCACTATCAATAAGTTGCAAGGTAACGCTCAAACTATCAAAGACTGTTGCACTTTAAATTTGCCGAGCGTGAATTCTGTATTGGCTCTGAAATTCGCACGATCAAATCCGGTTTTCAGCAGGATACCATCTTGCTGAAAAAAGTTACCAGAAATGTAATATTTGGAGTTGTCGCCACCGCCCGAAATGGACAAACCGTAGTCTTGCACAGGACCTGAATTCAGCGACAAATTTTGAAAGTCGGTGCTCACGCCTTCGTCCTTGATGACCGAAGGGATACCATCATTGACATCGCGCTGCTGACGATAAGCGACAAACTCAAGTCCATCCAAAAACTCCAGTAAACGGGCAGGCGTTTCTACTCCGGTACATAGGTCAAAATTGACGCGAGGGGCACTACCTTCTTCTCCGCGCTTGGTCGAGATGATGACCACGCCATTGGCTGCGCGCGACCCATAAATAGCCGCCGAAGCATCTTTCAATACTTCGATTCGGTCAATGTCCTTTGGATTGACGAAATTCATATTGTCCGCAAACGTTCCGTCGATGACATACAGCGGAAAGGAATTGGTCAGAGAACTAATACCGCGCATGAATACATTGGCAGCACCATCGGGTTCTCCACCATTGTTTTCTACTTGTACGCCGGAGAGCTTTCCTTGTAGAGCCGAAGTCGGATTACCGACCACCAAGGCTATCAATTCATCGCCACCGATAGATGCTACCGAACCTGTCAGATCACTTTTCCTCACTGTGCCATAGCCGATGACGACTACTTCGTCTAGTATTTCGGCATCCGGTTGTAAGGTCACATCTACCACGGACTGTCCGGTCACATCTACTTCTTGTGCTTTGTATCCCGTGTAAGAAAACACCAAAACAGCATTACCGTTAGGGACATCTATGCTGTAAATCGGTCGTCGTACCAGAAGAAGTGCTTTTTATCAAGATACTTACCCCGATGAGCGGTTCGCCTTCGTTATCAGTCACGATACCGGTTACTTAAGCTTCCATGTCAGAGAGCGCATTGGCTAGTGCCGTCGAATGTGTACTGAATAAGAAGACTGCCGTACTTGAGAATAGGAAAAGAAAGACTTGCAGACGTCCAGTCCATCCGTGCCGGGTATGACAAAACCGGTGACGGATTTGAGAGTAAGTCAAATTCATCGTAATTTTACATTTTGTTAAATAAACCACTTAGGCTGTTTTCCTAGCGATAGGAGAGCAGCTTTTTCTTTTTGCTGAGGTTACAGCGATTTCCTTTTATTCAGCTTGGTTGGGATAGTCTGTTGGACGGGTTGTCTGTTCATGATAAATTCGGCAGCCGCTTGTCCCATTTCCGCAAAGTCGGTCGATAGTGTCGTAATACCATCGCATATAATTTCTTTGACCGGGTCTTCGCTATTTGATAGAATACCTACGTCTTTCCCTATCTCCAATCCTTGCGTTTTACAGTCTTTCAGAATACCCCAAAGGTCATGATCGCTGATCGTGAAATAGACCGTATCCGATGTAACAGTACCTGGTGTGTAACTAGGTGTGATGCGACCGGATATACCAAAGTCTTTTAAAAACTGCTGAAAGCCTTCCTTCAATCCAATTGGGTAATCGGAATCCGGCTGAAAGAACAAAATCATTTCCCGAAACTGCTGAATGCTATCCGATAAAGCAGCGAGACCATCGTAAGTCGCTTGTTTAAATTCTTGTGTGACATGGGAAATATTGCCGTCTAGCGATTCGTATCGATCTACCAGGAGTAGTTTTCGTGCTGGCAGTTGATTCAATAAAAATTTGGTCTGTATGTGTGGAATGGGTGCGATCACATACATACTATATCTGTTATTGATCTTCCCAATGATCGTCTCGAAGATGTCTATATTATTGTGATGAAAATAGACATCTACTTGTGTATTCTCTCCTAGTGCTGTTCTAAATGTATTGTAGAAAACTTGTTGAAAAGGATGGAACGCATAGATGAGAAGTGCCACTTTAGCAGTTTGCTCAGTGGCTTCATTGATGACAAAATAGCCTAACCGATTTTTGGACTCGATCAGCCCACGATCTTTCAATTCAGAATAGGCTTTGACGATGGTCTTACTAGCGAATCCCAACTCTTTGACCATACTATTGACGGAAGGAAGCATACTACCCTGCGTGACGACCTTGTCTTCAATTGCATTGATGACGCCCTGCACGAGTTGCTCGTGCTTGGAAAGCTGAATGACATTCTCCAGCTCCTGTACCTTGCTATAAACAGTCGTCATATTGAGCGTTGGTTGATATTGTTCTGTTTTCTGTCTGTATCTATAGCAATGATCGAGGGGATATATTTTGAAAATTGAGCTATGCTATACTATGGTAATACGTTACAAATGTACGGAATATTAGACTGTTCACAAGTAATCTGTGAAATAAAATATAGATTTACTAAGAATGAGTTGGAAAACGATCAATAATTATTCAACAAAACGAGATCATCTGTCGGAGCTTGTAACCTTTCTGTCGTGAAAAGCATCATATACCATGCAACCTTCTTATCTTAAGGCTGTCATTGACTTCACAGAAGATCAAGATTCAACTATATTACAAAACGAATACATTACTTATGAGAAATTCATTTTCATTGGCTAGCTTCTTATTTCTTGGCTTACTCACTTTTATCTCTTGCGTCCAAATGGATGGTGGCGGAGAAGAAGCGGTAGGCAGTTACGACAAAACAACTTTGGATATTGACGACTTTAGCGAACTGAGTTTGAGCCTTGATGCTGTCGTGCACGTCCGTCAAGGCAGTCCGCAATCGGTCGAAATAGAAGCGAAAGAAAGCGTGATTGAAAACATCACTAGAGATGTCAGAGGTGATCGCTGGTCGATTGGGTTTGAGAAGAATATGCGCAATACCGGCGACATCAAAATATGGATTACAGTGCCTGAACTGGAAGAAATAAATGTTTCTGGCTCAGGTAAGATTATTGGCAAAAATTCTCTGACGGCATCGGATGAGCTGAAGTTGGCGATCAGTGGTTCAGGAAGTATGCAACTCGACTTGACAACAGAACGGTTGAGTTGTGTAGTGACCGGCTCGGGTAGAATGTCTATCTCCGGGCGTACTGATGAACAACGAGTTAACATCTCCGGTAGTGGCGATGTAGAAGGCTATGATCTAGAAGCGAAAGACTGTATTGTCAGAATCACGGGAAGCGGCAGTAGCGAAGTAAATGTAAGCGATGATTTAGAAGCCAATATCACAGGCAGCGGGGATGTCAACTACAAAGGTGATCCGAGAATCAAATCGCGTATTGTAGGTAGTGGCGACATTCGGTCACATTAGAGAACTAATAACTATGGCGTCTACCACGTTTTTTAAACATGGTAGACGTCATTGACAATGGGGTTGATCTATTCCGCTTTCCAAATAATCTAACTATTTTCAATCTGCTCCACCAACTGCTCCAAATTCCAAGCCTCATCCACATGAAAATCACCGATCATCGTGCGCCGCAATGCCGTCAAATAAGCACCACTCTCCAGTGCCTTCCCAAAGTCATGAGCTAGCGAGCGGATGTAAGTGCCTTTGCTGCAATTGACCGAAAAATCGACATAAGGCATTTCCACTTTCGTCAATTCAAATTGCTCGATATGCACCGGGCGCGATTTGATTTCTACCTTTTCGCCCTTTCTTGCTTTCTTATATAGTGGCTGACCATCGACTTTAATGGCAGAAAAAATAGGCGGTACTTGCTCAATATGTCCGATGAAGCGATGCCGAGCAGTTCCCATCTGCTCTGTTGTGATATGATCGGTAGCATAGTCGCCCTCTTCCGGTGTTTCTGCATCATAAGAAGGCGTGGTTGCTCCCAGCTTCAATGTTCCATTATATACTTTTCGCTGATTTTGATACTCCTGAAGCCTTTTCGTCCACTTTCCAGTACAGATGATGAGTAAGCCGGTAGCCATAGGATCTAACGTGCCGGCATGACCGACTTTGATTTTCTTAATACCCAATTTGCGTTTGATGGTCGATCGAAGTTTATTGACGACATCAAAAGAAGTCCATTCCTTAGGTTTGTCCACCAGTAGCATCGCGCCTGCTTTAAAGTCGTAAGGAGTGGTGATGGACGCTTCGGTATACATTCAGTGAAGATTAGTGAAGAAATAAAAGTGAAAGCACAAAGGAATTCACTTACACAATATATATGTGAGGCACAAAATTAGTAAAAGTAACGTTTTTGATACCCGAAAGTACTGTCGCATCGTCCTGTTGCGCGCCTCAAATAGAGAATATGCCAAACATTTTACACAAAAAGACTGTTTAAATCAAGGTTTACGAAAAAAAACCAGAGAAATTCATTTTTTATTTATACTTTTGCACTCCAATTTTAGAATATGGCTAAAAAGAAGAATCTTATTAAGCAGGATGGTACGATCAAAGAAGCATTGTCCAACGCAATGTTTCGAGTGATCTTAGAGAACGATCACGTCATTACAGCGACCATTTCCGGCAAGATGAGAATGAACTATATCCGTATTCTTCCGGGCGATAAAGTATCTGTGGAGATGTCTCCTTATGATCTGACGCGCGGTCGAATTATTTATAGATACAAATAAGTCTTTTACCTGAATATTTAACTTAGGTAAAGATATTCAATATGAGTTAACAAGACTGCCACAGGTTATTTTTGCAGTTTTGTTAGCTCAATTTTTTGTAAATCATTTTGAGTCGCTTAGCGACTTACACAAATAGATTAGACATGAAAGTTAGAGCTTCCATCAAAAAGCGTTCTGCTGATTGCAAGATCGTTCGTCGTAAAGGAAAGTTGTACGTCATCAACAAAAAGAATCCAAAATTCAAGCAGCGTCAGGGATAAGCTGAGCTGTAGCTAACAACATTGTAATACAAAATAATCTGATCAAAGCATGGCTCGTATAGCAGGAGTAGATCTACCTAGAAATAAGCGTGGTGTCATTGGATTGACCTATATCTTCGGAATAGGTAATACTAGAGCAAAAGAGATATTGGACAAAGCCAGTATCGACCACAACACAAAAGTAGAAGATTGGACAAGTGATAACGTACGTGATCTGACGACTATCATCACCGATGAGTATCGTGTGGAAGGGGAATTGCGCTCAGAAGTGCAATTGAACATCAAGCGTTTGATGGATATTGCTTGCTATCGTGGATTGCGTCACCGTAGAGGTTTACCTTTGAGAGGTCAGCGCACACAGACGAATGCGCGTACCCGTAAAGGAAAGCGTAAGACAGTCGCTAACAAGAAGAAGGTAACCAAATAATTAATATCTATAATTATCCATTCAAATGGCGAAGGGAAGAAAGCAGACTAGACAGAAGAAACTTAATATAAAGGTAGAGCCTCAGGGCTATGTCTACATCCAAGCAACCTTTAACAACATCATCATCTCGATGACAAACAAAGCTGGTCAAGTGATTTCTTGGGCATCTGCGGGTAAAGCGGGATTTAGAGGATCTAAGAAAAATACACCTTACGCAGCACAAATTGCAGCTACAGACGCAGCGCGTGTGGCTTATGACAATGGAATGCGCACTGCTGAGGTATACGTGAAGGGACCTGGCTCAGGTAGAGAAGCAGCGATCAGAGCAGTAGATAGTGTAGGCATCAAAATCAGCAAGATTCGTGATGTCACGCCGGTACCTCACAATGGTTGTCGTCCGCCTAAGCGACGTCGCGTTTAATTCATCAAATACAACAATTTTTTAGTAGAAAGCATATGGCTAGGTACACAGGACCGAAGACTAAGAAAGCGAGAGCTTTTGGAGAGGCAATATTTGGATATAGTAAGGCATTTGAGCGCAAGAAGTATCCTCCAGGGCAGCATGGAAATACACGTCGTAGAAAGCAACGTTCGGACTATGCTATCCAATTGATGGAAAAGCAGAAGGCAAAGTATACCTATGGTGTATTGGAACGTCAGTTCAGAAACTTATTCGATAAAGCTTCTCGTAAAAAAGGCGTAACGGGTGAAATCTTGTTGCAGTATTTGGAAGCTCGTTTGGATAATGTTGTATTCCGTTTAGGTATTGCGCCTACTCGTCGTGCAGCTCGTCAGTTGGTCTCTCACAGACATATCGCTGTCAATGGTATCATCACTAATATTCCTTCCGCTCAGCTTCGCCCCGGCGATGTCATTCAAGTGAAAGGACAGTCTAGAAGCATGGAAGCTATACAGCAAAGTATTTCTGCGAAATCTGGTGGAGCTAGAAACTTTGCTTGGCTAGAGTTTAACCCCGACAAAATGCATGGTACTTTCCTAGATTATCCTGAGCGTGATGCGATTCCTGAGAACATCAACGAGCAGCTAATCGTCGAATTGTACTCTAAATAATATATGGAGCAAAAGTCTCATTCTCACCGAATGAGGCTTTTGCTTCTTAATTGACGTACTGATTTATTCCTAAATCAAGCGTCAAATGTCCTATCAATTTTACATTTCCAATCAAAGCAGCATAGCATAGTATGAGTATTCTTAATTTTCAGAAGCCTGATAAAATAGTTCTTCAAAAAGCCAATGATTTTGAAGGACTTTTTGAATTTAAACCCCTTGAGCCCGGCTTTGGACAGACGATCGGTAACTCGCTTCGTCGTGTTCTACTTTCTTCTTTGGAAGGATTTGCCATCTCTGCTGTTCGTATTGCAGGTGTCGATCATGAGTTTGCAACCATCAAAGGCGTTGTCGAAGATGTAGTAGATATTATTTTGAACTTAAAGCAAGTTCGCTTGAAGCAAGTGAACGGAGATGAGGAAGCGAGAGAAGAGCGTATCTATTTGACGGTCAGTGGAAAAGAGGAGTTTAGAGCAGGAGATATTGAAGCACATACCAATGTCTTCAAGATCATGAATCCTGACCTTTTGATCTGTAAGATGGAGCCTTTCGTCAGCTTGGAGATGGAACTGACCATCACAAAAGGGCGTGGTTACGTACCTGCAGATGAGAATTTACCTAAAGATGCACCTATCGGCGTGATTCCGGTAGATGCGATATATACGCCTATCAAAAATGTGGCTTATCACATTGAGAGCACACGTGTAGGACAGCGTACAGATTATGAGCAACTCAATATCAATGTCAAAACGGATGGTACTATTCATCCTGAAGATGCAGTACGTGAGGCTTCTCGCATCCTCATTCAGCATTTGATGTTGATTACAGATGAAAATATCCAGTTTGAGAATGCTGTGAGTCGTCAAGATGATGTCGTTGATGAGCATATCCTACATATGCGCAAGTTGTTGAAGACTTCTTTGGAAGATCTAGACTTGTCTGTACGTGCTTACAACTGTTTGAAGGCAGCTAAAATCAACTCTTTGGGCGAACTAGTTCAGTATGATACACATGAGTTATTGAAGTTCCGTAACTTCGGTAAAAAATCCTTGGTAGAAATCGAAGAACTATTGGTAGAGAAAGACCTAAGCTTCGGTATGGATTTGTCTAAATATCGTTTGGACGAGGAGTAAAATGAGATATTAGACGATAGGCTCTAGAAAATACATTTTGAAAGTCTATCTTCTTCATATCATAAATCAAAAATAACTAGATGGGATATTCAAAGTTCCGTTCTAGTTATTTTTTGTAGTGACCATGAAAAGGTGAGCAGCGATAGTGTCTAACATCTAACGTCTACAATCTAACATCTTTTCAAGTGCTGCGAAGTTCTTTTATTTTTCAAATCGTTAGCAGATCTATCCTCTGCTTTCAAAAACGTAACGAATTATGCGTCACGGTAAAAAATTCAATCATCTAAAACGTAAATCGGCTCACCGTAAAGCGTTGATGAGAAACATGGCAAGTGCATTGATTGAGCACAAGCGCATCAAAACAACATTGGCGAAAGCGAAAGCTTTGCGTCAGTATGTAGAGCCATTAATCACGAAAGCAAAGACAGATAGTGTACACAGCCGTCGAGTTGTTGCTAGCTATTTACAGAATAAAGAATCGGTACAAGAGCTATTCGGAGACATCGCTGAGAAAGTGGCAAATCGCCCCGGTGGTTATACTCGTGTCATTAAGTTGGGTTTCCGTCGTAGTGATGGTGCTGAAATGGCGTTGATCGAGCTAGTAGACTACAACGAAACTTATGCTTCACCAAAGGCAGGCGAATCGACTAGCAGTAAGCGTCGCCGTCGTCGTAGAGGTGGTGGAAGTTCTAATGCAGAAACGGCGACAGCAGTAGCGGAAGAAACAGTCGAAGAAGTAGAAGAGCAAGTGGCAGAAGATGAGGAAGTAGAAACTACTGATACCGATGCGACAGAAGAAAAGGAAGAGCAAGCATAGTTAATAGTTGCTCAGACATATAGATAAAAAATCCGAAGTAGCCTTTTGCGTTGCTTCGGATTTTTTATTTTTGGATATCATCAGCAAGCAGATATGAGTATTCACGTGGGTATCACAGGCGGAATCGGAAGTGGCAAAACGACGATTTGTCAAATATTCGAGTGCATCGGCATTCCGGTCTACTATGCAGATGATCGCGCCAAGCAGTTAATGGTAGAAGACGACCAATTGAGGCAAGCCATTCGGTTAACTTTTGGCGAAGAGAGCTATGCTGAAAACGGGCAATTGAATCGTACCTATCTAGCTAATATTGTTTTCAAGAATCCTGAACAACTTCGGCAATTGAATGCTTTAGTACATCCTGCCGTCTTTCAAGACGGCATTGATTGGCAAGCAAAACATACTAATGCACCTTACACGTTGAAGGAAGCGGCGTTGCTTTATGAAAGTGGCAGTTTCCGAAGTCTAGATAAGATGATTTGTGTGTATGCACCGAAAAAATTGCGACTAGAACGCGTTATGAATAGAGACAGCGTTAGCCGAGAAGTTGTACAGGCGCGAATGAACAAACAGATGGCTGATCGTGAGAAAATGATGTTGAGTAATTTTGTCATTACGAATAATGGAGAGAATGCTCTAGTAGAACAAGTGCTTCAAATCCATCGTACGCTAACTCAAAGAACCTAAAATGGAAAACTATGGCTAGGAAATTCAAAAAGCGAAAGGAGCTTACTGTCAAGAAAGCCAATACTGTAAAACAGTTGGAGCGAGAAACACCTACCGATACTCATTACACTTTTCAAGAGATAGATCTGACAAATGATGAGATAGATTGGTCAAAGTTTGAACTATCAAGTTGCTGTTTTTTGGGTTGTGACATGAATCCAAAAGATCAATTGCACTTAATCAAGAACGGCGCACAAATCTTGAGCAAACCTCAATCTTTGCCCTATGATCCATTCCGTAAAAAGCTATATTCTTTTTCGGAACTAATGGACGGTTTTTCGGTCGAGCAGGACAACAGTGTCGATCTAAATATATACGAGCATTTTTCACAGTTTCGTTTCAATCCACCTATGGAAGAAGCTCTGTGGCAGCGCATTCACGATTATTCTATTGATGAGGCACTACGCGAATTGCTACAGTTCGATGAAAAAGGCATGACTAGGTTGAAGTGTGTCGGTTTCATGGGCGGACACAGCACACAGCGTACTGACTTTTATTACAAGCAAACCGCAATCGCTGCCAAACTAGTCGCAGAAGCAGGCTATTTTGTTGTGTCAGGTGGAGGACCAGGCATTATGGAAGCTGCAAATTTAGGAGCTTATTTTGCAGGTCGACCGCTACGAGATTTGGAGGATGCGCTGATGACGTTGAGTATGGCACCGAGTTATACAGATGCCGCCTATCATGTGAAAGCCCTAGAAGTAATAGAACGCCATCCCGAAGGTGGTCAAAGTTTGGCGATCCCGACTTGGTTTTATGGTCACGAACCAAGTAACTTATTTAGTCCAAATATTGCCAAGTATTTCTCTAATAGCATCCGAGAAGACACTTTGCTAGCTATTTGTCTCTATGGTATCGTCTACGCGCCAGGTAGTGCCGGAACAACTCAAGAGGTCTTTCAAGAAGCGACTCAAAATCATTACGGTACATTCAATTATTATAGCCCGATGATCTTTTTGGGCAAAGAGCGATATGAAATTCAGACGATGATCTATCCATTATTGAAGCAGCTGGCTTGGGGACGCGAATATTTTGATATGCTATATTTGACAGATGAACCGAGCGAAGTGGTGGACTTTTTGCGGACTCATCCGCCGGTCAAAAAAGATTGATTTTTTTTGCGAAGTAACAGCCATCTTCTATATTTGCCAATGTCAGTTTATACATCTACAGAAATTTCCCATCAGCATTTCATTCCCGTGCAACAGTTTCTGAACATTTTAAATCCAATATAGCCCTCATACTGCTCACTTTTTGAGAAAGACAACCAGCAAAAACTTATTACATACTAATGGAAAATTTACAAGACAGGTGGAGCATACGCTCTATCGCTATTGCAGTGGTGGCTTTGATGGCTACATCTGCGGCTGCTTACTTCATTTGGCAGCATCAAGAAAAAGAAGTACTCCAAGCGACCCTCGTTCCCACCGAAACGGTAGACAATTTTCCTATCGTCGAGCCGACCCGAAAATTTGGGTTTGTCATAGACACTTTTCAAGTCATAGAAGGAGAAATAGAGTCCGGTATGTTCTTTGGTGATCTGCTACAGGATCACAAGTTGAGCTATGCAGATATTGAAGGTATCGTCCAAAATACAAAAGAAAAGTTCGATGCTGGAAAGCTGCGTATTGGTAAGAAATATACTATCTTGACAGCAGATACGACTCAGGCAGCAGACTATTTTATCTATGAGCCTAATGTCTATGAGTACATCGTCATTGACTTGAAAAATCAGTCGGCGAAAGTAGAGAAGCGTCCGGTCACTATTGATCAAAAAGCATCAGCAGGGACGATAGAAAGTTCACTATGGAATGCCATGGTCGGCAACGGTATGAGCTTTGAATTGGCGGCTTTGATGGAAGATGCCTTGCAGTGGTCGCTCGACTTTCACCATGTCCAAAAGGGCGATCAGTTTAAATTGGTCTACGATGAAAAATACATAGAAGGAGAGGCTGTGGGTATCGGCGATTTGCACGCTGCTTACTACAAAACAGGAGACGACGAATACCATGCCATCTACTTCAAAAGTGAAGATGGAGAACACGAAGGCTACTATGATATGAAAGGGCAGCCGATGAAAAAAGGCTTCCTGCGTGCCCCTGTCAAGTATGCACGTATCTCTTCCCGATATAATCTGCGTCGCTTTCATCCGGTACTGAAACGGACACGTCCGCATTTTGGGACGGACTATGCCGCTCCTTATGGTACGCCCATCTATGCAGTAGGTGATGGTGTGGTATCTAGAGCCGGACGTACAAAAGGCAACGGCAATTTCGTAAAAATCAAGCACGACGATACCTATCAGACGCAATACTTGCATATGCAAAAATTTGCGAAAGGAATGGCGGTGGGTAGGCACGTCAAGCAAGGTGACGTCATTGGGTATGTGGGATCTACGGGACTGGCGACTGGCCCTCATGTGTGTTTCCGATTTTGGATGAATGGTAAACAAGTCAATCATTTGAACTTGAAATTTCCACCTGCCAAACCACTTCCAGAAGAGATATTGCCGGAGTTCGAGACCTTGCGCGATCAATTCATGGAGCAGTTGAGTACGGTTGAGTTTCCTGAAATAGAAAAAGTGGAAGAGGAAGAAGTAGAGCAGCTAGCGGAAACTTTGGGAAATCCATAGAAAGAAGCTGAACCAAAAGAGGATACTTTCATTACGATAAGGAATAATGAAAGTATTCTCTATGCAACAAAAACATTACGATTTAGCTGAAATAGTAGAGCTACCGAGACGCTTTCGCGGCACACTGCTCAATTATATGTCTGGCTTTAAAAGTGCCAATCTCATTGGGACAAAAAGTGAAGACGGACAAACCAATCTCGCCATTTTCAATTCCGTCGTACACATTGGGGCAAATCCGCCTTACCTAGGATTTATCTTGCGCCCGACGACTGTCGATCGACATACTTACGATAACATTCAAGCTACTCAATATTATACCATCAACGCGATAGGCGAATCTTTCTATCAAAAAGCACATCAGACATCCGCCAAATATCCCACCGACCAATCTGAGTTTGATGCTGTGGGACTGAATACTATTTACAAAGACGATTTTCATGCCCCTTATGTCGCCGAAAGTCCAGTACAGATGGGGATGCAGCTAGAAGAAGTGCACTCGATTGAATGCAATGGTACTCACTTGGTGATCGGTAAAATGTTACATTTATATTTGCCTGACAATAGCATCGCCGAAGACGGTCATTTTGATTTGAGCAAACATGGAGTGATGAGTATTGGGGGTCTGGATACCTACTATCGGACAGAAAAAGTAGCGCAACTGTCTTATGCAAAAGCTCCCAAATCAGCCGATAAGTAAGTAATCAAACTTATCCAATGTGTGCTTGTTAGACACTAAACCCTAAGAACGCTACCAGTTTCACCAGAACATGATTTTAAATTTTCTACAGAGTTTCGGTCA
Organism: Bacteroidota bacterium; assembly: GCA_038749535.1. Classification (GTDB taxonomy): domain Bacteria; phylum Bacteroidota; class Bacteroidia; order Chitinophagales; family Saprospiraceae; genus JAAUTG01. The sequence continues at coordinate 1,664 of JBCDHX010000149.1, read as the reverse complement.
GTATGTACTGATGTTGGGTCGTGCTTTTAGTCGACCCGAAAAATTCTCCATGTACTATAAAGAGACGATGCGACAGATGAATGACATCGGTATCGGTTCACTCATTATCGTCGGGATTATCTCTGTTTTCATCGGGGCGGTGACGGCGGTTCAGTTTGCCTATCAGTTGTCCAGTTCTTTTGTCCCGATGTGGTACATTGGGTATATCGTCCGCGATATTGCGATTATCGAAATGGCGCCGACGATCACTTGTTTAGTACTGGCTGGAAAAGTAGGCTCAAATATGGCAGCAGAAATCGGTGGGATGCGCCAAAAAGAGCATATCGATGCTATGGAAATCATGGGTGTCAATACGGCTGCTTATCTCATTTTGCCGAAGCTCATCGCTGCCATGATCGTCATCCCGATGTTGGTGGCTTTATCTAGCATTATCATTTCTGCAGGCGGCTACATTGCGAGTGTGCCCACAGATATTTTGACCAATAATGAATACATCAAGGGACTACGGTCGTTTTTCGATCCATTTTTTGTCTTCATGATGTTTGTGAAAGCGGTCGTTTTTGCTTTCATCATCGTGACAGTTTCCTGCTTTCAAGGTTACTATGTCAAAGGTGGCAGTATAGAGTTGGGGAAAGCGAGTACGAATGCGGTGGTATTCAGTGATATTTTGATTTTATTGGCGGATTATACGATTGCGGTTTTATTGACTTCTTAGTCTAATGTCTCAAAATAATGATAGAAGCAAAACATATCTATAAATCATTCGGCGAAGTTGAAGTACTAAAAGACATTAATATTTTATTTGAGTCTGGAAAGTGCAATCTCATTATCGGATTGAGTGGTGCTGGAAAAACTGTGCTACTAAAAATACTGGTAGGACTGCTGGAGCCGACTTCCGGCGAAGTGTGGTATGATGATCGAGAATTACATACACTCAATAAAAAACAGCTACGCGCTTTGCGACAAGAGGTCGGTATGCTATTTCAAGGTTCTGCTTTATTTGACTCTTTGACCGTGGAAGAAAATATCCGTTTCCCATTGGATATGTTTACCAATATGACCCTCAAAGAAAAGAAAATGCGCGTCAATGAATGTCTAGAGCGCGTCAATCTAGAAGGTGCGAATGACAAGTATCCCTCTGAGACTAGCGGTGGTATGCAAAAGCGAACTGGTATCGCTAGAGCTATTGTTCTGAATCCGAAGTATCTGTTTTGCGACGAACCCAATTCCGGTCTTGACCCCAAAACCTCCATCGTTATTGACGAATTGATCCAAAGTATTACCTACGAGAACAACATCACTACCATCATGAATACCCACGATATGAACTCGGTGATGGAAATTGGCGATCATATCAACTTGCTCAACAAAGGAAAAGTTGCTTGGCAAGGGAATAAAAAGGAAGTCTTAGAAAGTGAAAATGAATATCTGAACGAATTTATTTTTGCGTCGCCGTTCTTGCAACGATTGAGAGCGAAAGCACTTGCGTGAAGAGCTGTTAGCTTTGAGCTATTAGCAATTAGCTAGGGCAAACGCATCAAAAGTATGATAATCAATAGTTGTCTTATGGAGCAAGTGTGGAACACGTTTTACTTAGGTGGCGGATGGCGAAAGGGCAGGTTCGACGGAGGAGTTTGCCATTTCTAGACCTTTTGATTCGTTTT
>JBCDHX010000148.1:0-14378 GCA_038749535.1 Bacteroidota bacterium | reverse complement strand
TACAGCTCAAAACATGAGTCCGACTGTGATCATTGACGCGCCATCAGATGGTGCTACATTCACAGCAGGAGCTGATATAACGGTACAAGCGACTGCCAACGATGGTGATGGTAATGTAACAGGTGTAGAGCTTTTCCTCAATGGTACTTCGCAAGGTGTCGATACGAACGCGCCTTATCAATGGATATTGACGAATGTCAGTGCGGGTAACTACACCATTCGTACGGTCGCTACAGATAATGATGGTGCAACAGGACAAGACGAAATTTCTATCTCTGTCAACGCCGCTAATAATAACAATCCTACAGTCAGCATCACCAACCCAATGGATGGCGCGACCTTCACGCAAGGAACAACCGTCAACGTACAAGCTACTGCTAGCGACAGCGATGGTAGTGTAACAGGTGTAGAACTGTTTGTCGATGGCACATCAAGAGGAATAGACGATACAGCACCTTACAATTGGTCAGTCGGCAACTTGAGCGTCGGTAATCATACTTTACAGGTTGTCGCCACAGATAATGATGGCGCGACGGCTCAAGATCAGATTTCCATTACTGTGAATGCAGGTAACTCCGGCGATCCTGTGGTTACTTTCGTCCGACCAAATGATGGTCAGACTTTCCCTGTCGGTTCAGATGTCATCGTAGAAGTTGATGTCATAGATGACGGCTCTATCCAATTTGTCGATCTATTCCTGGATGGCAGTTTGGTACGCCGAGAAGGTTTACCGCCTTACGAATGGGGTAAACCCAATCAACCGGATAACCAATTGAAAAATATGGCAGCTGGCACTTATATGCTAGAAGCTGTCGCGACAGATAACGACGGAAATACAGGTAGTGCCACTATTTCTTTCACCGTCAGTGGTGGCATGGGTGGCGGCAATATGTCACCGATGGTCTCCTTCCAAACACCAACCGATGGAGACAATTTCGGGACAGGCGAAACCATCAATGTTTTGGTTGATGCTAGTGACTCCGATGGAAGTATTACAGGCGTTCAGCTATTCGCCAATGGACAAAATCAAGGAACAGTCAATACTGCGCCTTATCAATGGTCATTGAGTACCAATAATCCAGGTACTTATACCTTGAGAGCCGTAGCAACTGATAATGATGGAGCAACTTCCGAGCAAAGCATCATGATCACTGTCTCTAATGGTGGCGGTGGCAGTAACAATCCTGTAGTCAGTTTTGTCACGCCTATGGATGGACAAACCTTCCTAGATGGAGACGATGTACCAGTAGAAGTCAATGCAACAGATGATGGCAGCGTTCAGTTCGTTGATTTGTTTCTGGATGGTACTTTGGTACGTCGTGAAAATGGTGCACCTTACGAATGGGGACTGCCAAGTCAAATGGATTCAGCTTTGGAAAACATGAGTCCAGGTACTTACACGTTGGAGGCGATAGCCACTGATAATCAAGGAAATACAGGTAGTGCGACGATTACATTTGTCGTCAATAGTTTGGTCGGAAATCCACCAACTGTCATTTTTGTCGTCCCTACGGATGGACAGAATTTCACAGAAGGTAACGACATCAATGTACAAGCAAGTGCGACTGATAGTGATGGTACAGTTACAGGTGTAGAATTATTCCTAGATGGTGTTTCGCAAGGCGTCGATAATACCGATCCATATCTGTGGACATTGAGTGGATTGGCAGTAGGAAATTATACATTGCGTCTGGTCGCAACAGATAATGATAGCCGGACAGCACAGTCCGAAATCAGCATCAGCGTATCAGCAGCTAATCCTGGCGACCCCGTGGTTTCCTTTGTGATGCCAACCAACGGACAAGATTATCCGGTTGGTTCGGATGTCGTCGTAGAAGTCAATGCTACTGACAATGGCAATATTCAATTTGTTGATCTATTTGTCGATGGGACATTTTTCAGAAGAGAAAATACTGCTCCTTACGAATGGGGATTAGCAACTCAAATGGACGCTTTCTTTGCCAATATGGGCATGGGGACATACAACCTGGAAGCCGTAGCTACGGACAACCAAGGTAATACAGGAAGTGCTTCTATCTTCTTTACCGTAGGTGGTGGAAGTGGCGGCAGCAACATCCCGCCGACAGTCAGTATCACCAGTCCAAACGATGGCGATAGCTTCCAAGCAGGCAACCCAATCACGGTCAATGCAACAGCTAGCGATGCCGACGGTAGTGTGACGGGTGCTGAACTCTTTGTCGATGGTACTTCCCAGGGTGTGGATGCCACTGCGCCTTACAGTTGGGATGTGACAGGTCTAGCGGCTGGTTCATACACATTGCTTGTGCGAGCGACTGATGATGAAAACGCCACCGCCGAAGACATGATCGATATCACAGTTACCGAAGCAGGTCTGTGCGATAACAACCTGACGTTCAATGCAGCAGATTCTCCGATTACTTCCGGCATTTATCGAGCGAGTCAGACCATTACAACCAATGGTCAAGTGTCGCCTGTGCCAGCAGCGAATGTGACGTTCCAAGCCGGACAGTCGATCACGCTAAGTCCAGGATTTAGTGCATCACCTACTAGTGGTGAGTTTGTAGCGCGTATTGCTCCTTGTGATAGTGGAACGAATACACCACCTATGGTCAGTTTTGCTGCTCCAAACGATGGCGACAGTTTCAATGAAGGCAGTACCATCAATGTACAAGCCAATGCTAGCGATAGTGACGGAACGGTCAGCGGCGTAGAACTTTTTGTAGATGGTGTTTCTCAAGGCGTAGATAATACAGCTCCGTATCAGTGGGCAGTGACAGGCGCAGCAGTCGGCAATCGCACGCTTCGCCTCGTCGCGACTGATGATGCCAATGAGACCGCAGAGGCGACCATCAATATTCAAGTGACTGCCAACAATACTGGTAATCCGATGGTCACTTTCGTCACGCCGACGAATGGACAAACTTTTGCTGCAGGATCAACCGTTCCTGTCGAGGTCAATGCAACAGATAGCAATGGAAGCGTTCAGTTCGTTGAATTGTTCTTGGATGGCACACTGGTCAGAAGAGAGAATTTAGCTCCTTGGCAATGGGGATTCCCGGGTCAAAACGATCCGCTATTGACGAATATGAGTGCAGGCAACTATACACTAGAAGCAGTCGCTACGGACAATCAAGGCAACACAGGAAGCAGCAGCATCAACATCACTGTCACAGCGAGCGGCGGCAATACGCCACCACAAGTTAGTTTCAGTGCACCAAGCAATGGACAGACCTTTGTAGAAGGTGATAACGTAGGTGTGACAGTAGCAGCTAGTGATAGCGATGGCAGTGTCAGCACAGTAGAGTTATTCTACAATGGTGCGTCTCAAGGTACAGATAACACTTCACCTTACAGTTGGACGATCAATAATACAATGGTCGGCACACATACTTTACGTGCCGTCAGCACAGATGATGAAGGCGCGACCAGCGAGTCAACCATTTCAATTAATGTTACTAGCAATACAAGCGGTTCTAATGCGCGCATCGCTATCGAAAATAGAACACGGACACCGTTCCGCGAACTGAGTTTTCCTTCGGACACCATTTATGCGTTCTGCAACGTCAGAACCTGGGTGCCGACAATGACGGATTTGCATAATAGAAACATCATGCGTATCCACAATGAAGGCACAGATAATCTAATTATCTCCAACATTGAGATCACAGATACCAGTGAATTTATGCTACCGGGTGGCGAAATGGACTTCTTACCATTAGTGATCGCACCTGATGCGCACTACGACTTATTGATCCAATTCACAGAAACGGACGGTAGCCGAGGCGTCCGCAAGGAAATCATCAATTTGTACAGTAATGCAGCTAACAAACCTGTGATGAGTGCTAGCCTACGCGGTGCTTATCATGTACGTACGGAAGGCAATAGCGAACCAAAAATCGCGCAGATTCTAGAGGTACTAGGTTTCAAAACTCGTCTCGGTTCTAGGCTCAACTCAGCGCGCTACCCGACTCCGGCGGATGTAGCGAGTGGTGCGTATGGCGATATCGTGGTATCAAAAGTTTGGGAGCGTGCCGATCCGAATGAGCCGGTCATTGGTTTCAATTTGGCATCATACATTGGTGCGGCTCAAGGCGGCGGTAGCAATTTGAACACTAGATTCGTCAGCACAAACGACTTGAATAGAAAGATCGGTAACTTCAGTTTCGATACTTGCAATGGTTTCCATCAGTCTATTCTCTCGAAGAGCAACAACTGTGTCAGCTATGACTTAATTGCAGGCAAAGAAAGCACGACAGTAGATGAGCCATTCCGCATCGTGATGGATGGATATATCAGTGACGGACAAGGAGAAGTAGAACCTGATACTGGTGAAAAACGACTACTCGGCATCCGTATGTACAAAGTCATCGACAATGCCGGAAACGAAATTCCAAATCATTATCTGGCACTCAACGACTACGTCAAAAATGGCTGTACAGAAGCGGACGGTGCCAGCCCGGATGATGACTTCGCCAATTGCGACTGGAACGACAACGTTGTTTATTTCATCAACATCAAACCAATGCAAGCAAGTACGGCTGGAAATATCACCCTAGGTGAAATCGAAGCGCGTTTTGGCGAAGCTAAACCAATGCCTAGCTTACGCGCTTATCCGAATCCGGCACAAGATCAACTGACTGTCGATTTGAGCAACTTCTCGCAAGAACGAGTCACCCTCCGCTTGCAAGATCAAGTCGGGAAAGTAGTGTATGAGCAGACGTTTGACATTGAAGATAGCACGACAGAACGAATTGACTTAGCTGCTTATAGCAATGGGTTGTACATTTTGAGCTTGCAGACAGATGAAGTACAATTGACTAAAAAAGTGATCGTCAACAAAGCACATTAGTATTGTTCAAAAATTAAAATCGACAAATAGTTTTACGAAAACTTTTCGCGTCACTTCCTATCGGTCGTTCCGTAGTCAGCTTTAGTAAAACAGTCGATTTAATTATTTGAACGTTCCCTAATCACTTTTGATAGAAATATAATAAATGTAAAATGAACAGATTGTTCCTGACTGTTGTCGGGAACAATCTTTTTGGAACGTAGAAGAATAAGCCCATCAGCAGTTGTTGATGGGCTTTTGTCATTTTGGTCAAATGACTTTTAGCTCACAATAAAAGCTGTAACTTTTTCATTCCTGTAAGTCATTGGACGCCAAAGAACTAACTATCTTCGCGCTCCGTATTCAAATGAATGAGTTTATGATCCGCTACTTTCTGCTATTTATTTTTCTATTCCTCTTATTAGCTTGTGATGGCGACAATCCAACTACAACTGATACCACAACAACCACACAAGGCGATCCACTTTTGGCGCAAATAGAAAACGTCAGTGCAGCCATCGATCAAGACATAGATAATGTAGAACTGTACCGACAGCGCGCTGCCCTCTATTATGACCTCAACAGCTACGACAATGCCATCAATGACTGGCAAACGGTGATCGAAGTGGACGGCAGTCGTCCTGAAGACTATCACGAATTGGCGGATGTCTATTTGGATTACTTTCGCTCGCGAGAGGCATTGGACATCATGGAAATGGCAGCGGACAAGTTCCCAAAGAATGCGCTCACGCTACTCAAATTGGCAGAGTTTCAGATGATTTTACGCAAAAATTCCGCTTCTTTTCGCACCATCGACCAACTACTGAAGCAAGATCCACAAAACGCAGAAGCTTATTTCATGATGGGTATGAATTTCAAAGAAACCGGAGATACCGCACGCGCCATCAATAGTTTTCAGGAAGCCGTGGATCGTAATTCTACATTGGTAGACGCCTGGTTACAATTAGGAGATTTATATACCGCCCTCGGTGAAGAACTCGCGTTGCAGTATTATGAAAATGCCATTCGAGTCGCGCCACAAAACGTTGCTCCTTATCACGCCAAAGCCTTCTACCTCGCCAATGTTGTAGATGACCTGGAAGGCGCAATCGCTGTGTACGAGGAAATCAACCGCATCGATCCGCAGTATGAAGATGCTTATTTTAATGCCGGATTGGTGTATCTGGATTTGGGTAACTTCGAGAAAGCTCGACAACAGTTTGACTTGACGCTCAAATTTTCACCTACGCATATCCGCGCTTACTTTTATCGTGGTCTCGCTAGTGAATTTTTAGGTAATGCCGCCGCCGCCAAACAAGATTATGAGCAAGCCTTACGCATGAAGCCGGATTATGAGCTGGCGCGTGAGCAGCTGGATGGACTGGAGTAGGGAGAGTTAGGAGAGTTAGGAGAGTTAGGAGAGTTAGGAGAGTTAGGAGAGTTAGGAGAGTTAGGAGAGTTAGGAGAGTTAGGAGAGTTAGGAGAGTTAGGAGAGTTAGGAGAGTTAGGAGAAATTTCTGAATCTTGGATGTTGTTCATGTGCCATAGATACTGCCTTTCGCTCATCTCGCTGTCTCACGCCTTAGCAGCCATCTTGATCATTTGCTCGAAAAGAGAAGTGGTGTCCTGATCACGCAGGAGCATTTCGCTCGTGTAACTTTGAGAATCGAAATAGTCTTCCTCATAGCGATAAATCTGCCATTCTCCTTGCGTGTATTCTAGAGCCGTCAAATTTTCGACCCAATCGCCTGAATTGAGATAAGTCAAAACAGTGCCATCCTCGCGTTTGATAGTTCGCATTTGTGGCTGATGAATGTGTCCGCATACTACATAATCATAAGACTTTTCCATCGCTAGCTGGATCGCTTTTTCTTCAAAATCATCAACGGCTTTAGTAGCTTGCTTGACGCCATCTTTGATGCGTTTGGATAGCGACATTTTCGGCAAGCCCATCTGTGCACGTATCTCATTGATGAGTCGATTCATTCGGATGAGGTAGTCATAACTTTTCCCACCTATTTTAGCTATCATTGGCGCGTACTGTACTGACAAATCGAATACATCGCCATGAAAAAACCAATACTTTTTATGATGCAAATGAATCGTTAGTTGGTTGCGTAGGAAAATATTACCAGTCGAAAAATCAGCGTAGCGGCGCAGATTATCATCATGATTTCCGGTGATATAATACACCTTCGTTCCTTCTTCCGCCATCTTTAGGACGCGATGGATGATCTGTATATGTGGCTTTGGGAAAAATCGCTTTTTGAACTGCCAAATGTCAATGAAATCACCATTGAGCACTAGCGTTTTCGGCTGGATACTGCATAGATAATTCAACAATTCTTCGGCATGACAACCGTATGTTCCAAGATGTGTATCTGAAATGACCACTAAGTCAAGATCGCGTTGCTTCATATTGCGAATAATAGCTTTCGTTGATAGATTACCGTTTTACCTTCCTGATAATGTTCAAATGATTCAGCAGCAAATATCTATCGCTACTATTAATTATACATGAAGCCTAACTTATCAAATGGTTATAGCAAATTGAAACCGCAGAGGCCGTTTGCTGTTATATTCATGAAGAAAGTCCAAAAAAACTGGGTCAATACGCAAAAAGGCTTTGAATATTCCAACAGAAGCAGTAATTTTGCAGCCCCAATTATGGGATTATCATTTATTCATTAAAATCAGTAGGGTTCAATATATGATTATTGTTAACGTAAAAGATGGAGAGTCTATAGACCGCGCGCTCAAACGCTATAAAAGAAAGCACAGAAAAGTAAAATTGACGAAAGAATTACGTCGTAGAAAGCATTTCACTAAGCCTTCTGTCGAGCGTCGTCATGAAGTCTTGAACGCGAAGTACAGACAAGAGAAATACGGAGACGATTAGTCGAATTTGACTGATAGAATAGCTCTGAAGAACTTACCGTTCTATCAATTGGCAATTCACCAAACCTTTGGGGTCGTGAATTGCCAATTTTTGTTTCTATTTGGTCATCAGCAACTCATTCATCTCAATCACATTTACCTCTTCAAATAAGTGGGTGATGATTCGCTTGAACTCTTCGGGGCATACCTTTTTCAGATAAGACAACAGATCATTACTCGTCGCGTACTGCTGCTGACCATTGATGCGCCGACCACCTCGCCAATCAGCTAGAAAATTCTTCAATGCCAGATTGATCTGCTCCTCTCCTATCGCTTGTTGCAGTGCATACATATTCAGTATTCCTTTTGCATAGTAAATATGCTCTTCGTCATCCACCAATACCAAAGACGATTCTGTTTTCTTCTGCTGCCGAATACCTTTCTTGTACTGATCGTATTCTTGTCGTAGTAGTTGATCGACTTTTACTTTTGAATATTTTTGTTGCAGTACCATCAGAGCTGAATATTGTGCTAGCGTCTCCAACACCATTTTTTGCCCTTGCACATTCGCAGCAGGTAGTTGGACGCCCCACCATTGATGCGCGATTTCGTGAGCAGCGATAAAAAAGACCATATCTACATCTGTTTCCTCATCTACATCCATCACAAAACCCATAGATTCTGAAATAGCGATCGTGCAAGGAAACGCCTGAGCGAAATCTCGGTAGCGTGGAATCTCTACGATGCGCAACTGTGGAAATGGATAAGCCGAAAAAGCAGAGCTGTAATAGTCCAAGCTATATGTCATCGCCTCCATCATGCGTTTGATATTTTGGTCATGCTCGCGGTGGTAGTAGATTTCTAGATCAATCGTATCTTTATCAATGTGCTGCTCTTTTTGAGCGGCGTAGTTAGCGGAAACCACAGGATAAAAATTGATGATTTTCTGATGGGTTTTGTAGTGGAAATAATTGCGTCCATTCTCTGTCCATGTGTTGATGATCTCACCCGAAGTGATGGCAGTTTGCGGCTGCTCTGTCCCGATGATGGCTTCCAAAGAAATACCGTTTGAATCACTACCAGTTCTAGAATTTTGAAGTTCTTGGAGATCATCTTGTGGTGATTTCTTCCTTTTTTCGCCCAAACTATAGCGTTTCCTACTATCGGCTTTTTCCAATTCATAAGCTTTTTGATACCCCAAAGTAGGCAATAGATCGCTATTGAAAAATGAGCCATTGTAGACAATTTCAGTGCTATTATCTTGATTTTCAAAGCCTTCGGGTATCGATTGCTGCGTGAAATATAAATGAATGGTATCGTTCGGTAGCAGTGGATCGGCGAGTTCATAGATGAAGTGAGAGAAATATTTGTATTCATCATTCCGTGTAGTCGATCTGTCAAAAGTAACCTCACTCAGATGTGTATGCGTCCCCAATTGTTGCTGTAAATGAATGGCTCTAATCGGACTTGAGTGAGTATTGATGAGTTGATAACTGCCTTCGATGTGATAAGCTCGTTTTGAAGGATATAGCTCTATATTGAGTTGAACGTCTGTGATCTTAGGTTGTGGTAGATATTCAAAGGCTTTCAACTGTCTTTCGTAGTCAGCTCGAAAAGCTTCTTTCTTGTTGCTCGACCAATAGATATTCAGCACATTAGTATTATAAAAAATAAAGCTGCCAACACCAATTAAAACTACCACTATGGCGATAGAAAAATAGGAATAGTTGAAGGCGAACCATCCACTTCGCCACCTTTTCTTTAGATTAGTTGCGACCCCTCTCGCTTTCACAATACTCGCCAACATCAAAATAATCACACCAATGCACAACCAATATCCTTTCACCCAAATATGAGGCATCAACCAATGTCCATAGCCATTCATCTCAGAATAAGTAGGCAGTGGATGACCACCGAACTTGAGCAGGACGTGGTCAGTGACTAGTACAGCTATGACGACATTGAAGATAACAAAAATAATCGTAAGCGTAATACCCAAAAAGGATTGTCGGACAAGCGAATGAAACAAGAAGGAAGTAATCGTGTAAAGCACCAAAAACGGCAGAACATCAACGAAAAGTCCAACCAAATAAGCCTTCCCATCAAAGTTATGGTAGCCGTTCATCAATTGAAACAGCACACCAGTCACCATCAGCAATCCCAGTAAAATAACGTAAATTAGTATCATTGCTGTCAACTTCGCAGCAAGCAACAGCACCGTCTCTACAGGTGTTGCATCATGTATCAGATGAAAGTTTACAATTCGCTCTTTCCATATCAGTTCGCTAGAATAGATCAGCAAAATGAAGATAAACAGATAAATACCAGTTTCCAGCAATTCTTCTACGATCAGATAAGTCGTCGGCAGGCTATCCACGCCATAGGTTGTCCCCAAGTTGACGAAATTGATAGCAACAATCGCGATGCCAGCGATGATAAGTGCCCAAAACAAGGTTTGTTGACAGATGTAGTTTAGCTCAAATCGAGTATACTGAATCCACTGAACAACAGGCGTCCAACGACTGAATAAAGGAACTATGTGTTGCCAATTAGCATCCATTTTTGGAACATCTGTATCTATACATTTTGATCGTTTCTTTTTGGACGACTTCATGATGGTCATTAACTCAAACCGTCGATAACCATACACCGAACTACCGAAACCGATTGCCGACCAAAGCAGATTTTTCCACAACATCACGCCGTTCCAAGGAATCAGAGACACATTTACAGTTTCTACCGACCAATCTTTGGCAATAAAAGTCAAGGTAGACAAGCCAAAAGGATCAAGTACCGCTTGCCAAAGTTCGGAAGGTATGACTTTGGTCAATAAAAAGAGAAGGAAGACCACCAAGCCTTGCGTGTAAACGATCAGTAGATTCTTGCTCAATGCGCCCGTCACAAAAAACAAGGCTGCCATTGATAAAATGATCGGTAAGCTGACCCATAAAAACGGTTGCAGATAATGCAATATATTGAAGGTAGCATAAGCCGTTCGATCTGTCCACGGCATCCATTCGCTCAATAACATACCTAGAGGCAGCGCACTAAAAACACCTAATAGAATGGTGAGCGAACCCAGAAATTTACCGAGTAGATAAGTATGCTTTGAAATGGGATTGACTAATAGGAAAGTAGCCGTACCATAGCGGTGATCGCGCAACACGGAGACGCTCATAATCATCGAAATGAATAGCATGAACAAGCCAACAATCGCGCCCATCGTTTTGCCGATGACCGTAGGTGCATTTTTCTTGACTATGCCTAGTTCGACGCCTTCAAAAATGAATTCGACGCCAAATAGAGAGAAGGCAAATAGTAGAAGAAAAAAGGCATAGGTTTCGGTACGGCGTAAGCGGTAGCTGAGTTCGAAGGTGTAGATTTCGAGTAGTGGCATATTTTTTATTTTTTGAAACACAACTTGTCCCGAAAGTCGGGATAGCGACATAGACACTTAGAAAGATGACTTTCAATGAGATTTTCTTGCTGTAATTATCTGATGTACAAATAATTGTATATCATATATTTTGGGAAACCTGACTCATATACACATCTTCTAAGCTAGGATGGACTGCTACAAAATCTTTTCCAAGCGGTGTTTCGCTAATGAATCGAATAATGGTCTTACCTAGAAATAATCGATTGCTGATGACGCGATGGGACGACTCATAATCTGATAATTCTCCTTTGTCAATTGTCTTGTCGAACACCTTTCCTCTTAGGGCGTCAATGAACTGTGATGGACGACCGTGTGTGACAATTTTGCCTTGGTGAAGAATCGCCATGTCATCGCAGAGAGCTTCAATATCGTGGACGATGTGGGTAGAAAGCATGACGATGGCGTCTCGACTGACTTCGCTGAGTAGATTGAAAAAGCGGTGACGTTCAGAAGGGTCAAGTCCAGCAGTAGGTTCATCGACGATGAGGAGTTTGGGCTGATTGAGGAGCGCTTGTGCGATGCCGAATCGTCGTTTCATACCCCCCGAAAATCCACCTAATTGTTGCTTGCGAGCAGCGTATAAGTTGACTTTGTGCAGCAGCGTATCGACTAGTTGCTTTCTAGATTTGTAGTGAACGATGCCTTTTAGGGAAGCGAGATGGTGCAGTAGTTTTTCGGCAGTGATTTTTGGGTAAACGCCAAATTCTTGAGGGAGATAGCCGAGTACTTTTCGGACATCCATTTTTTGAGTTTGTATATCTAATTTTCCCAGCTGTATATTCCCATCATCTACCTCTTGCAAAGTCGCCAATATCCGCATCAGTGTAGATTTGCCGGCTCCATTCGGTCCGAGTAAACCAAACATACCGCGCTCGACAGTGAGCGAAACATCTTGCAGGGCACGGACGCCATTGGGGTAAGTCGTAGAAAGATTACTGATCGTCAGTTTATCCATATCGGTTACTAATTTTCCTGAAAGATAGAAGAGCAGTTTTAGACAAAAAAGGGAGTGAGATGAATAGCGAAGTAGGAAACATAGACGACTATTTACTGTCTTTGAATGCTTTTCATCCCATTTGAAAAGCTTTCTGTACACAGAGTGGAGACATTGGTCACAGGCAGCATTTGTTAATTTGCCTTTTTGCTAATTTTGCATCTTATAAAACTATCTGAGTACATGACGATCAGCATTCGGCAAGTCTGGAGATGGGTGTATAGTTGGCGCGTTCCGATTTTCTTTATCGCCATCACGCTGTTGATTCTCATTTTCAATGACGTATTTGGCGATCAGGATGGCTTCATCGTTTTTTCCTTGCTCTTTTTTATGACCATGAGCATCGTTGTGGTGCGCTGGCTATTTCGAGAAGTCAAATCTATATGGGAACTCAAGAAAGAGAAGAAACAAGTCGAGTTGCTACATCTAAAAAGTCAAGTTAATCCTCATTTCTTCTTCAATACCTTAAATAACCTTTACGGACTTGTAGAAAAAGATACCGAACAAGCACAACGGCTCATCCTGAAACTCTCTGCCATGATGCGGTATAGTATTTATGAAGGGCAAAACGATTTGGTGACTTTGGGTGAAGAAATCGACTATTTGCAACGCTATTTGGAGTTGCATCAAATGCGCTATCATAAGACAATTGATAGTCAGTTTGATATTCAGGTGGAGGATAGAAGTATATTGGTGATGCCATTGCTCTTCATTATCTTGGTAGAGAATGCTTTCAAACATGGGGTCGAAAATTTGAGGAAAGACGCTTTTGTTCACTTAAAATTGGTCACCCACCAGAAGAAAATCACTTTTGAGATCGTCAATAACTTTGATCGTGAAGAAATGAGTACACACTCTGGCATTGGTTTAGCCAATTTGAAAAGAAGACTTGAATTGATCTATCCAGATCAGCATCAGTTGACCACGAAAATCGAGGACAGTTTATTCAAAGCACAGCTAAATCTCACACTATGACCCTCAAATACCTCATCGTCGATGACGAACCTATCGCTCACGACATCATCCAAAAGTATGCGAATCTACTGCCTAGTATGCGATTTCAAAAAAGCTGCTACGACGCCATCGAGGCTATAGAATATCTGCATCAGCAGTCGGTCGATTTGATCTTTTTAGACCTCAATATGCCCAAACTCAAAGGCTTTGATTTCCTACGGACTCTATCCATCCCACCCGCTGTCATTGTCACCACGGCTTATCAAGAATATGCGTTGGAAGGCTACGAACTAGACATCATCGACTATCTATTGAAGCCTTTTTCCTTTGAGCGTTTCGTGAAAGCAGTCAATAAAGTTTCCAAAATCAGTTCTCCTCAACCATCATTTCCTCATTTATCGCTACCCCGCTATGACCACACACCCAAACGCATTTTTCTGACTACCCAAAAGAAGCATCATCAGATTTTACTTGATGATTTGTTGTATATAGAAGCTTCCGGTAATTACACCAAAGTCGTACTGACCACCGAGACCATCACCATCCGAGAAAAGCTTTCTTCTGCTATGTCATTACTGCCAGAGCAAGATTTTGTGCAAGTGCATCGCTCTTTTGTAGTCGCCATTCGGCACATCAAAAGCATCTATGGAAATCAGATTCTTATGGAGAATGCGACCATTCCTATTGGGAAATTGTATAAGAGGGAGTTGATGAAGGTGTTGGATGTGGAATGTTAGTCAGCGAAAATTCTAGCTCTGAAATGTACTTCTCTATACTGCTCATTATCGCTGATGTACTTTTTGATGAAAGCTTGAGCAGAACCTCCCGATTTCTGCCACTGTGCTTGCAGTAGTTTTTCGTAGAATTTGAAAGTAGATGGGACGTTGACTTTCCATCTGCTGTCTTCTTTCGTCAGTTGATAATCGGACAAGATGAATAGATTACTTTTGGGGTTTGTCTTGATGCTGACTGCGACTGTCGCTTTCTTCCCGTTGACCTTTTTCACCTCATGAAATTTGATGCGCTTGGCATTTTCTTTGCTTAGAGCACCTAAGTTGACTACCTGAGCAGTAAAAATGACCTGCGGCGTACTAAACTCCAAATCCATATTGACAGAGTCAGGAATCAATATGCATTCATACAGCAATCTCGTCATCAATTCTATCTCAGAATCTTTCACAAAATGGTAGTGTACCAAATGTGCACTTTTCTAGATTGGGAAGAAAGAAAAGACAATAAGCACGATCTTTGAAGGATGGAAAAACAAAAACAAAGATGTCCTTATTGTCTGGGGACAAATTTAC
>JBCDHX010000147.1:0-14616 GCA_038749535.1 Bacteroidota bacterium | reverse complement strand
GCCCGCCCAACTGACAGGTCAATATTTTACCTATCTTTATTACTACGTATATCATTGGTGCTTAATGCTTGGTTTCATACAACATTAAGCACTTTTTTTCGCTTCTTCCCTTTTCTAAATGTTTTGTCACCTAGAGTGAAAAATCTCACTGATCTTGTTGATCTCTCAAACGATTCTAAAGAATCATACTACAAATCGCTAGATTTTGATTTATTCGTCCGTTTTCATCGAAATTATGAATTAGAACAGAAGAAAAAAAGGAGTACTGAGTATGAGCAAGTAGTAGAAAACAATCTGAAGTTTATTATTGCTCAAACCGAAAGTTCTACTTTTCCAGGTATCACAAAAATTGGAATGGATGATGAGCAATTTAAAGGTCAATTGAAAACCTGTAATTTAGACAATGCAAAAGTCATCGTCACTTTACTTCATGCTAAAGATCCCATCGTACGGTTCGGACTATCTCCTTTCATTAAAGCGATAAAAGCAGGTCAGTTGCATCCTAGACAGTTTGCTCATATCTATACCTTTGAACGAAATAGAGTGTCTGCTTTATACAAGAATAGTAACCAGACTGAGTTGAATCCTGTGCTTGATAAATATTACTTTGAATTTCCTTTTGATCGACAGAATAGTACGAGAAATAGCGATGAAACAAGAGCTAAATTTGGCATCTGTTCCCTAGAAACAGATCAAAAACTAGAGCAACTCGCTCAAAAATATGGTATGAAATTCCGTTTTGGCTATCAATAAAAAAGCATCATTCAGTTCGTCTCTAACCAACTAAATTCAAATTTATTTACCCCAATTTGCAACTATCTCGACTGCTACAACATCTTTCCAAGGAATACCATATTCATTGCCCACATTCAAAAACATTAGTACAAAGATGTATACCTAAAATATCCCTCTTGTCTTCTCTTGTCTTTGTAGAAAACCACGTCATGAAACAGTTTACAACGCTTCTCTTACTCTTGAGCATCGCTTCATTACTGATGGCTCAACGCCCCGCCAATGCCGGCGAAATCAAAAAATACACCACTCAAAAAACAGAACTTCCCCTCAGCATTGATGGCATGATGACAGAAGAAGCCTGGGAAGCGGTCGATTGGACCGGCGACTACGCCCAGCTCCAGCCCGACGATAATGCACCGCCCAGCTACCCGACTCAGTTCAAAGTCTTATACGACGACAATTTCCTCTATTTTGGTTTTCGATGTTTCGATGACAAGCCTGATAAAATTGTGAAGCGAATGAGCCGACGTGATGGCTTCGATGGTGACTGGATCGAAGTCAATATTGATAGTTACTTTGATAAACGAACGGCCTTCTCCTTTACAGTCTCAGCTTCTGGTGTGCGTGGCGACGAATTTGTCTCCAATGACGGCAACGATTGGGATGCCAATTGGAATCCGATCTGGTTAGCAAAAACGACCATAGATGAAGAAGGCTGGACAGCAGAAATGCGGATTCCATTGAGCCAAATTCGATATAGTAACAAACCAGATCAAGTTTGGGGTATACAAAGTACGCGGCGTTTTTTCAGAAATGAGGAACGCTCTACTTGGCAACCGATGAAGCAAAATGCAGGCGCGTGGGTCAGTTTATTTGGCGAATTGCATGGTCTGAAAGACTTGAAACCACAGAAGCAAATCGAAATTCAGCCTTATGTCGTCGCTAGTGCAGAGTCTTTCGAGCAAGTAGAAGGCAATCCATTCGCGGATGGCTCGGACCATGGACTGACCGCTGGCGTAGATGGAAAAATAGGCATCACCAGCGACTTTGTACTCGACTTCACCATTAATCCTGACTTCGGGCAAGTCGAAGCCGATCCTTCTGTCGTTGTCTTGGATGGGTATCAGGTATTCTTTGCTGAACAACGACCTTTTTTCATCGAAAACAGAAATATTTTTGACTACTCGCTCACCAATGCAGAAGCAGGCGGTGGTTTCAATAGCGATATTTTATTTTACTCTCGTCGTATCGGTGGTGCGCCTCATGGTTACCCGAATCTGAGCAATCGAGAATATGCCGATGTTCCTCAAAATAGTTCCATTTTAGGCGCAGCTAAATTCAGTGGTAAGACCTCAAAGGGCTTTTCGTTGGGTGTGCTGGAAAGTGTGACGGCTAAGGAATATGCGACCATTGACCTGGGTGGCGAAAGACGAACGGAAATGGTGGAGCCATTGACCAACTACTTTGTAGGTCGTGCGCAGCAAGATTTTCGAGAAGGCAATACCTATGTGGGCGGGATTTTGACGGCGGTCAATCGTGACTTGAATAATACGCCTTTGGAGTGGTTGCACGAGTCGGCCTATTCGGGTGGATTGGATTTTCGACATCGTTGGGGCGAAAAGCAGTGGAATGTATCTGGTCGCGCTCTCTTTAGCAATGTCAATGGAACAACGGCTGCCATCACGCGCACGCAACGCGCTTTCGAGCACAATTTTCAGCGTCCTGACGCCACAGAACTTTCCGTGGATACGACTTTGACTTCCTTGACTGGTCATGCAGGTAACTTGTCTGTCGCAAAATATGGTGGCAATTGGAGATTTCAGACTGGCGCGACTTGGCGATCGCCAGAATTTGAGATCAATGATATTGGTTTTTTGCGTTCCGCCAATGAGATCAACTACTATCTTTGGACAGGCTACAACATCAATCAGCCCTTTTCTATTTTCCGTCGCTATCGCATCAATTTTAACCATTGGTCGCGTTGGGATTTTGGTGGCAATCACCTCTATCATGCCGTGAATACCAACACCCATGCCGAGTTCAAAAACTTTTGGCAAGCTGGATTAGGCGTCACTAGAGAATTCAAAGATATTTCCAATAATTTCTTGCGCGGCGGTCCAGCTTTGCGATTGAATGCTGGCTGGTTTTGGTGGGGCTATGCGAGTACCAACAATCAGAAAAAAGTTGCTTTTTTTACTCAGTTTAATGTAGGCGACGGCGACCAAAATTCAGTCGATTATCGGCAGCTAAAGATAGGCATCCGACTACAACCTATCAACGCTTTGAATGTACAGCTTTCGCCTGGTTTCACTCACTTTCGACGAGTCGATCAGTATGTCACTGAAACGAGTTTTGACAATCAAAATCGCTACATCGTCGGTGAGCTGGAGCAGCGGACACTCAGTATGACGGCTCGCTTGAACTATAACATCACGCCCGATCTCACCATTCAGTATTATGGTCAGCCTTTCATTTCGAGAGGTCGATACAGTAACTTCAAATACATCAATGATCCGCTTGCAGTGCCCTTGGAGGAGCGATTTTCAGATATCAGTGGGCAAGATTTTCAAGGCGGACAGTACAATTTAGATGAGCAGGGAGATGGCACCATTGATTACAGCATCGGCGATCCTGATTTTGACTTCATTCAATTTCGCTCCAATCTAGTGGGGCGTTGGGAATATGTACCAGGCTCAGAGCTTTTCTTGGTTTGGTCGCAGGGCACAACTGCCTTTGGCGATCCTTCTACTGGTTTGCTGACTAGCTTGAATGATAATTTGTTCTCTGAAAAAGCGCATAATATTTTTTTGGTGAAATGGACGTATCGGTTTTTGTTGTAAGACTTGACCAAACCAAGCTTGATACTTAGCGGGTGACTTTCGTGGCTTTTGAGTCACCCGCTGAGTCCTCACTTCTATCATCGTTTAGCAGATGATTTGGCTAATGAATTTTTGCTTGGACTTGATACTCAACGGGTGACAGGAGCAACATCAACCATTTTCACCCTTGCTGATCGCTTTGCATTAAAGAAAATATCAAATACTGCGCCATTGTCATTGTACGTATAAAAATGACCTTGCAGCTGACGCACCATATTTTTGAGGAGATAAGTACCCAGACCACCGTCACGTTCTTGTAATTCTGCTTTTGGAAACCCAACACCATTATCTCGATACATTAAACGGTAGCCGTCTGCCTCCTTTTTCAGATCAATAGTAATCATCAATTCACTAGCCGACCGCTCAGCATATTTAAAACTATTGGTCAATAACTCATTGACCATCAGACCGATAGGCATGGCAGTCGCTAGGTTGAAGTCGTCGTTGGTGACATGAAGCTGAAAGTCAGGTAACGGATGATAACCAGAAATTTGCCCAATCTGTACATACAAATGAGACAAATAAATCCTCAAATTGACCGTAGAGCGACCTTGTTGTTGATAGAGCATTTCGTGGACGGCTGCCATGCTATGGATGCGACTTGCCATACTTTCCAACTGCACCACAGCGGATTGATCTTCGATTTCGTCGCTCTGTAACTCTAGTAAACTGATGATGATCTGTAGATTATTTTTAACTCGGTGGTGGACTTCGCCTTGAAGCACCATTTGTTGGTGAAGGGCATCTGCTAGACGTGTATTGGTGACTGTGAGACTTTCTGCTTGGAGAGATGTTGTCCGATTGGCTTTTTGCAATTTTAAGGCATAGTGAATCAATAAAGCTGCTGCCAATGCGACGATGATGCAAACAATCCACAACCACTTTTGGCGATTACGCTCGGTGGCAATGAGTTGGTCTTTGGCATCCAGTTCTTTTTGGTTTTCGTATTGCAATTGAATGGCAGCAATGGAATCTGTCTTCATCAGATTGTCAAGTTGCTTGTCGTAGCTATGATTCAATTTTAGATAGTACCAAGCTGAATCAAATTGTCCTGTTTCTTTATACAATTTTGCTCGACTTCTAGAACTGGTGCTTTTCACAGCCAACAAGTCGTATTGATTAAATAGCGAACCAGATTTGAGTAATACATCGATAGAATCAAGATAAAACGTAGCCAATCTGAATTCCTCAGCATACAAAAAGCGATTTGCGGCACTGGAGAGCATCAAGGCAGAGACTACTTGATTATCATAGCTGGCATAAATGTCTGCCACTTTTAGGGTATACTCAGCTTGGTCTTTTAGAGTCGGAAAAGGAGCTAACTTACTCATGAGTAGATGAGCATCGCCTTTTATTCTATCAGCAGGTTCATTTTCGGTCAAGTTCACTGCTCGCTGTGCATAAATGAACGCCGAATCCAGATTTTTAGTCAACTGCGCATGATAAGAGGAGCGCCTCACCGCATACCGCGCTTCGGCTGATGCTATATTCTGAATTTGGATTAATTGTTGAGTTTCATTTAAGGTCGCCAAACATTGCTCCTCATCCAATAATAACTCATGAATCAATGCTACACTCAAATACGCTTGAGCAGCGATCTCGTAAGCTTTGGCTTGTAGACCATCATCAATCAATCTCAAAAAATCGGCGAGCGCGACATGACTTTCTGTGTATAGTGCTGCATACGCATTGGACAATCTAATCTGTAGCCCCAGCTGAGTTAGCTCCATATTTCGATCTTCCACTTGTACCGTCAATTCGCTTAAAATCACTTTCGCACTATCCGTATGATTCAACTCGATGAGTCTATCGGCTTGCCGGAGTCGCTGTTGTAGCGAATTGGCTTCTACAGATTGAGCTTGTAGCAAGAGCGGGCAACAAAATAATGAGTACAAAGTGAGCAGCCGAAAAGCGGAAAGCAAAACATTCATATCACCTACAATTCGTTTAGGGTCTGAATGACATCCTTTCTTCGACTCCTGCCTAGCGGAATACTGCGCTGTCGAATGTATAGATGAGACGTGTCATATTGATCGACATGAGCAGTATTAACCGCAAAACTGCGATGCGTTTGTAAGAATTGCTGTGGCGGTAATTGGGTCAGCAACTCCACGATAGAGCCACGATGCATAATCGTTCTGCCATTGTTCAAATGAATTTTCACATAGACATGATCAGCTTCCAGATAAAGGATGTGGTCGACACAGATGGTTTGCAGATTGTTGCCATATCCGATTTTCAGCTTCTTCGGTTGTTTAAAAACTTGATTTTGAAGTACCAACTGAACACTGACCATCAGATCTGTTTTTCGAATGGGTTTGGTCAGATAACCAGAAGGAGCAGTATTGGTAGCGGCAGCGATGCTTCGCTGATCGGCTTGCGAGGTCAGGTAAATATAGCTACTATTTTGATCTTGATGTCGGATATAGTTGGCTACATCTATTCCGGTCTTTGCACCGTTGAGGCGGATGTCAAGGAGTGTCAGATCAGGATGCGTGGTATTGTATAGCTGAATCGCTTCGTCATAGCTGATGGCGATGCCTGTGACTTCATAATTCTGTTTTTGGAGATAGCGTTTGATGGTGTTGGCGATGAGTAGTTCGTCTTCAACGATCAGAATTCTGTACGTGCTCATAGTATGTCGTGTTTAGAGCACACCGCAACGCTTGGTGATGTAGATTGTGTCAATTACATCAATATCCGTTTTACCTATTATGACTTAAAGTAGCTCAACACCTCTTAGCTAGATGAGAGGTATGAATAGATGTTTGTGTTTACAGTGTACTGATAGTTTACTATTTGTGAATCGTCACAAACAATAAATCTTCCCACAAAATACCAGAAAATACGATGGCTTACAAAAAGCCTGCCTTTATCAAGACCTAAAATTCTGTTAATGGCAGAAATGGAGTATTTTTAGTTTAAATAATAGCAAAAAGCACACAGTCTAGCTATATTGAGTAAGCGACAACCTCGTAGGAAACGAGGTTGTCGCAATAGATTATCCCCCCACTCGCTTACTTTCATCTTCCAATCCAGTCGAGCGTCTTCTCGCCCTTTTTACCTCACTATTTCCGAAAGTATACGTCAAATTCAAGCGCATTCTTCGACTTTCCCATCCGCCTGTGCCGTCGATGAAGAGTTCTCCAAACTGCATCTGTCCGCGCCAAGGCGAAGTGTATAAAATGTCACCAAAAGCGAGACGGACTGCCAATTGATCATTCCACAGTTTTTTCTGTACCGCCAAGTCAAGCGAGCCTAAACTTTGCGTCTCATACGTACCACCCCAAACTGAAGGCGAACTAAACCAACCCGATACTTCCAGCTTAAAACCAGCAGGCAGCACGAAGGTATTTTGGGCATAAAAACTCAACGTGCTTTGGTCGATAGCATTGAATTTTTCATCCTGAGCTTCGTAAGCCGCATGAAAAGCATTGACGCTTGCATAAACGCTCCACCATTTGGCAACATCAAATGGATAGCTCACACCCACATTCCAAACGCGTTGATTGGCGATGTTTCTGGTCATTAAAAAATTGCGCGTTGCGCCCAAAGTGTCCGTTACTTGAGCGAAAAAGTCCTGAATGTAGGTATAGCTTAAAGAAGTCGTCAAGCGATAATTATAGGTGTGTGATAGCTTGAAGTTATCGGTGTATTGAGGTTGCAAAAAAGGATTGCCGCGAGAGAAAGACAGCTCATCCAATTGGTACTCAAAAGGATTCAAACTCTGATAATTGGGGCGTTGAATGCGGCGACTGTAAGTCAATGACCAAGAGCTTTTTCGGTTCGGCACAAAAGTCAGACCACCGCTTGGAAATAAATTAATGTAGTTTCGGTTGACAGCATTGTTGGCATTTTCTTGGGTGCTGGTCAAAATACCTTCTGAGATCGTCTGCTCTGCACGCAAACCCACTTGCAGGTTCCATTTCGACCATTTTTTATTGAAATTCAAATAAGCGGCGTTGATGATTTCGGTATAATCGAAAATGTTGCTGCGATCTTGATTCAGCACCGATTCGCCATCTCCTACATCAAAAAACTGAAAGGTGTTATTCGTCACCACTTGCGAATATTTTAAGCCCATACCCAGCTTTCCACCCAGCAAATTCTGCGTATAATCTGCCTTTGCCGTGAAAATATTGATGTCAATCGGTGTGTTCATTTCAAAATTGCGCTCAAAAAGTAAGGCATCCGTTTGCGCATCGACATAACGATTGGGTTGAAAACTGACCCGCTCTCGATTAAAGCGACCATAGTCCACATCGACTAGCAATTCGTGCCCAGAAGTATCGGCAAAACGGTAGTTCAGGTTACCTGAAAGATTGTAGTTGTTGTTCTGACTTTCGTTGTTGGCGATTAGGATTTGAGAAGTAGATTGAGTCGTTTGTGGGATGATAGGTGTAGTGGTCAATCCGACGTTTTGATTGTCAAAAAAGTTGCCATTTAAAAGGATACCGAAGGTGTGACGATCATTTGCAAAAAAGTCATAGCCGACTTTCACGTTCTGTGCATTTCGATTGCGAAGTGTCTCTGTTTCAGAATCGTAGCGCACGCCATTTTGCAAGCGATCCAGATAAATAAAGCTCCAAGTCTCGCCTTCATTTTGACTAAAAGAACCAAACAAATTGCCTTTTGCAGTGCGATTGTTGAAGTTGGTAGAAGCGTTATATTGTCCGTTTTGACCATAGCTGCCGCCTAGTGTCACACTACCATTTGTCCCGAACCGTTTGTCTTTTTTCAATCGAATATTAATGATGCCAGCATTGCCTGCTGCGTCATACTTGGAAGAGGGTTGAGTGATGATTTCGATGGCTTCGATTTGGTCGGCTTGCAAGGATTGCAGGTAGTTGCTCAGATCTTCTCCATTGAGAGGTGAAGGCTTGTTGTTGATGAAAATCTGTACGCCAGTTTTCCCTTCCAAAATGATGTTGTTGCTATTGTCTAGAATGACGCCTGGCGCTTTCCTTAATAATTCCAACCCATTTGTGCCTGTCGCGCTCAAGGTATTTTGAACATTAAAAATGGTTTTGTCAGCTAGTACTTCTACGAGTGGTTTTTGAGCTGTGACGGTGACTTCGTTCAAAGCATTATTGGCTTCAGATAAAGTGATGTTGTTGAGCTCGATCAGTGATTGATTTAACTCGATCACTTCTGATTCAAACTCTTCATATCCCAAAAATGAAATGCGGATGAAATACGTCCCAAATGCTACATTAGAGAATGTAAACTGTCCATTTTCGTTGCTTGCTTCCGCTTTCACTAAGCTAGAATCACTAACATTATTGAGTAGAACATTGGCGAAACCGAGTGGCATTTCTGCTGTTGCGACTTGTCCTTGAATGTTGCCCGTTTGCGCTTGAATGCTTCCGATAAATAAGGTAAGTAAGAATAGAATGAATGTTCGAGTTGTCATCGTTTTTCAACTTTGGTGAGTAATTGTTGCACCAAAAGTGAAGCAATTAGCTACCCGTATCCATCGAAAGTCGATGAGTGGCATATAGCGTCGATGAATGGAAGGTCGTGTCGTTCATCGGCTTATATGTCGATTCGTCGGAAATGGGTGGCAAGAAGAAAGGGTTTGCCCTAAATTTGTAATCGTAATCGCATCGGATACTTTGCTTCTTTAAATTTAAAAAACAACAATTATGACACGCCTAATCATTCTAACAGTTATCCAAATTTTCATCGCCGCTCAGCTTTTTGGAAGCGATATGCTTAGCATTGTTCTGATCGCTGAAAACAACCAAGCAACGACCCTTCAATATCCAGCAGATACTAAATATCGAATCCTCAATATGGATGGACAACGCATTGACAATCAATCGAGTAATACTGTAAATACTTTCCCAGTCGGTGATTATCAATTGGTCATCAGCCCAACTTACAAAGAGGCAACAGATGTGTTTCCCATTCGCCAAAAAAGCATTCGGATCGCTTTGGAAGAAAATACAAATCCGATTGAAGACATCGACCTTCGCGACTTTGATTCAGGCATTTATCATGAAAAAGTTGAATTAAAAAAAGTGATCGTGCCTTCCAAAAAGCATTCAGAAGAATTCAACTGTCTATTGATGCTGGACAATGGTGTAGAGTTCATGTATATTGACGGAGAAGCATCGGCGACTTATGGAGAGCAAATTTTGACCATTCAAGGTAATTACATCATTGAAAGTCCTGTTGGTACGGTAAAATTAAGCTATAATCCGAAAAATGGGGTGGTTTGGTATATTGTGGAGCAGCAGAGTTTCGAGAGCGAGGAGAGCTGAGAGAGTTTCGAGAGCGGAGAGAGCTTGCGCGATCTTAAATTGAATTAATTATGACATCAACAACTTGGTTAGAGAAACGCTCTTTTGGGATTCGGCACAGCGAGTATTTGGTAGTTTTGATTGGCTATTTGATGGCTGCTTTCCTTTACCATTTGGCTTTAGAAATTAGTGCCTTATCGTTTAGTGAAAAGCCTTTTTCTCTGCTGGCACTTTTTGACTTCTACGACTTCGTGGATGGCGCAGGTTTGAATTATCTCATCAAACTTGTGTTAACCGTTCCTTTTTGGTGGTTCTTCTTTCGCGTATTGCGTCATTGGAAATTGTCGCATCGAATCACCTTGCATTTGATTGGAATGCCTGTATATGTGACGCTTTTCGCTGCTCTTCATAAAGTCATTAGTACTCAACTTGATCTTTTCTATCTGCAAGGTTATGCGATGGCTTGGGACATCTATATTCCTGCCCTTTTTTATGGTGTCCAATTTGGCATCTTCCACGCTTATGAATATTACCAACAAAATCAGCGCGACCTCAAACTCAAAGCAGAATTAAAGGAAGCGGCTTTGAATAGTGAACTTTCCGCCCTAAAAGCGCAACTCAATCCACATTTTTTGTACAATGTTTTCAATACCATCAGCGCATCTGTACCGCCTGAGCAAGAGCGGACAAGAGAGATGATCGCCCAGCTGTCCGATCTGTTTCGCTACCAATTGAAAGCTTCCAAAAGTGAACTAGTATCACTGCAAGAAGAGCTGGATTTTGTACAAAAGTATCTGGATTTGGAAAAAGCCCGATTTGAAGATCGGTTGCGGGTGACGATTGATGTACCACTGGCTATTCGGGATGCGCAAGTGCCGCCTATGATTTTGCAGCCGCTGGTTGAAAATTCCATCAAACACGGAATTGCTTCTTTGATAGAAGGTGGCGAAGTAGCTATTCGCGTGCGACGTATGGGCGAAAAAATTCAGTTTGAAGTGTCAGATACGGGCATCGGTGTGACGGATAAAACGAAGTTATTTGATGTCGGTATAGGTTTGACGAATACGAAGTTGAGGCTAGAAAAACAGTATGGCAGCGAATTGAAAATTTCGGATAATGTGCCGAGGGGATTGAAGATTGAGTTTGCTTTATAACATAAGCGTATGACTTAAGTCATACGCTTTGGGCATGCCAAATAAAAGACAATGAAAAAAATCATCATCATCGACGATGAATCTGCCGGGCGAACGCTCATCGAACAATACCTAACTGACTATCCTGACCTCATTCTCGTCGGCGAAGCCAATAACGGCGTCGATGCCATCAAGATCATCAATGAGTTCAAACCGGATTTGATTTTTTTGGATGTGCAGATGCCAGGACTGACTGGTTTTGAAGTCTTGCCACATCTGGAAGAAATTCCGCAGATTATTTTCTCTACCGCCTACGACCAATATGCCCTCAAAGCTTTTGAAGTTCACGCGGTCGACTACCTCTTGAAGCCTTACACCAAAGAGCGATTCGACAAAGCCATCCAACGCATCAAAGACCAACCCGAGACGACGCCTCAATCGCTAGTCGAAAATCTAGTCATGGAAAAACAAGACTATCCGCAGCGTATCCTAGTACAATCTGGTCGAAAGCTGGTGACGGTGGCAGTCGAAGATCTCATTTGGATCAGTGCAGAAGGGGATTATTCCAATTTGGTCACCACAGACGGCAATTTTCTGAGCAATTACGGTATCTCTAAGCTAGAAGAAAAACTCAATCCGACTCAATTCATGCGCGTCCACCGCTCTTCCATCATACAAATCGCTAGCATCGAAAGCGTCCATAAATACAGCAGTAGCTATGATGTCAAAATGAAAAATGGCGATGTCGTGCGCGTCAGTCGGGGGTATATGGATAAGATGAAGGCGTTGATGTATTGAAGGCTCGTAACCGTCCAAACTTGTTTGGCTGGTTGAACTGACCGAACAAAGTGACCGAAGCGAAATGGATATATTGCTGTTCTATAACTTAATCACTTTTCTTGTCGTCTGTATATTTTCTCCAATCACTTGTATCCAATAAGTCCCTGACGGACAATTGGTTAGGTCAATGTCAATAACTTGTTTCTCAAAGATCAATTGTGTATTGATTCGGCTGACTACTCGCCCATAATTGTCATAGATAATAATATATACTTGCTCCTGGTTTAGTGTTTGAATCTTCAATTGCAGCAATCCATTCGTAGGATTTGGGAATACTTCAATAGATGTGCGTTTCAATTCTTCTTGCGTACTGACAATACAATTCTCTATAGTCGTGTCTCGCTCAAAAAATAATGCTGCCTGACTACTACAACGACCACTTCCATCTGCGACGACCACAGTATATGTACCAGTTGTATCCGCGCAATAACTCAGCTCATTGTCATTGTCCAGCAATTCATTGTCAAAATACCACAGTATCGTTACGTCTTCTGCATACACTTCTGCATTAATGATGACCAATTCATTGAGTCCATTATTTTCTATAATCGGCTCAGCAGGTAGCGGAATGACATTGACTGTAATAATTTCGGAAACGACTGTACAGCCATCATCATTGGTATAACTAACGCCATATTGTCCGCTTTCTTTGATAACCAAACTCCTCCCTATTTCATCGAATAAGTCTTCATTGTCTTTCACCCACTGCAAACCTTCCTCATAGGTATCTGTCATCAATACCAAAGAATCGCCTTCACAAAACTCTTGAATATTGATATTGGGTGTCAAAACTGGCGGTGGTGGGAAAGCAAAAATTCGTTCGGTGATGACCAGACTATCACAACCTGTCTCATTGCTCAAAATCATCGTATCGAGTCCTACTTGTGTAAAGTCACAAGTGATTTCTTGCAATCTCGTCGTGTCAGAAATGCCTTGTAAAATACGCTCACTAATGACCAAACTATCGCAGCCAAACTCGCTCACAAAGAAAGACGTGTCTATGCTGACCTGCATAGGATCGCAAACAAAGTCTGTAAATCGCACTGCGCTTACTTCTGCTAAATCCGTTCGTGTCACAACGATGCTATCACAGCCAAATTCATTTAAAAATAGGCGAGTGCTCGTCCCGGCTTGTGTAGGTTCGCAAGTCGTCGCAAATAGGAAAGTGGTATCCGAAGTGGCCAAAATACGCTCTACAATGATGAGGCTATCACAGTCGAATTGATTTTGAAAACGCAAACTATCTGTACCTATTTCGTCGGCATTGCAAGTAAATAGCTGTCTTCTTTCGATCGGTGAGCTGCCATTCACAGTAATCGTCACAACCGTACTATCGCAGCCTAATTCATTGATTAACAAGGTGCTATCTATCCCCGCTTCGTTGGCATCACAAGTGAATTGTGTCAATTCCGTCCGGTCTACTCGCGTATTTTCTGTGATGGTCACCAGGGTCGTCGTACTACAATTGGCGTTGTCTTCTACTAGGATGGTGTATGTGCCAGCAGCTAAATCAGAAAAAGTGGTGGCAGTCTGAAATGCGCTGTTTTCGATCTGATAACGGAACGGTGGATTGTCTCCGGTGGCGATGACCGTTGCTGTTCCTGTCAATTGATCGCAATTGATATTCGTCACATCGACGACCGTCAACTCAGGCAACGGATTGATGGTCAGAGTCACGGCTGCTCGTTGTCTACTGACACAATTGGACGCTGTTTCTACCAATTCAGCATAGTACGTTCCGGCTGATTCTGGCTGAAAATTGAGCGTATTCATCGCAATGGCAGAGCCACCAACAGGCGTTGTGTACCAATCAATGCCAAATCCATCGGGAACATTTTCTACAGACAACATCGGTAAGTCATCGCCTTCACAAATTGTCTGATCGCCTCCACTGATCGGTGCCGCCAATGCCGGACACGCACAATCTGGAGCTTGGATGGTTTGTGAAAATGAACAGCCTGCTGCATTGGTGATGGTGATCGTGATGTCTTCGCTAATCAAGATTTGAGTGATGAGCACCCGACGACCTTGCACTTGTACTATATTATTAAAAGTAGACACCTCAATGGTGATGTCTTCCTGATCTACTAAAATCTCTAGTTCATAAAAGTCACGTGAGTCCAGGCAAGTAGCATTTTGGACGACTTGAAATGAAGGTTGTGCGACTTCTGCTACGCTAACGGTTTCTACTTTCTCACATCCATTTTCGTTGGTAATCGTCACGGAATAACTACCTGAGCTGACTTCGATGCTTTCGCTTGTTTCGCCATTACTCCAAACATAGTTTTCGCCGCCATTAGCTGTCAAATTGGTTGTTTCGCTACCGCAAACTTGGGTTTGTCCTGAAATGGAAGTTTCAAAGTTGGGAAAAGCTTCGACGCTGACCGTTTCTACTTTTTCGCAACCATTTTCGCTGGTAATCGTCACGGAATAATTACCTGAGCCAACTTCAATACTCGCGCTTCTCGAACCATTGCTCCAAACATAATTTTCGCCGCCGTTTGCTGTTAAATTCGTTGTTTTGCTGTCGCAAACTTGCGTCTCGCCGGAGATAGAAGTGGCAAAATCGGGAAAAGCTTCGACGCTGACCGTTTCAACTTTTTCACAACCATTTTCGCTCGTAATCGTCACGGAATAATTGCCTGAGCCAACTTCGATTGTCGAACTTGTTGCGCCATTACTCCAAACATAATTTTCGCCGCCGTTTGCTGTTAAATTCGTTGTTTTGCTGTCGCAAACTTGCGTCTCGCCGGAGATAGAAGTGGCAAAATCGGGAAAAGCTTC
>JBCDHX010000146.1:0-14754 GCA_038749535.1 Bacteroidota bacterium | reverse complement strand
TTTTTCGGCATAGCCTAGCTACGACTAAAAATTTTAACGCAGAACAGAATAAAATTTGTCCGATGTAGTCAATCAAGATGCGGCATAACAAGTCTAATGACTATTAAGCAAATCAAAATGAATCACCTATTCTCTATCCTACTATTGCTATGTAGCATGACTTTGCTGTCTGCACAGTCCGAAACCAATATTGTTACAGAGGACATCCCGCGTTTTTGGGAAGCCTACGATCAACTGCCCAATTGTAAAACAACCGAAGATAGCATCGCCGCCTTCCAAACCTACTACATCGACAAGGCGACCGAAGGCTTACAAGCTTTCATCAGCAGTCGAGGATATACCGCCAAAGAATATGTCTATCAAGCAAGGCGAGCACCAAAATATTGGGCGAGTATCCGAGCCAATACTTTAGCCATTGAAGAAAAGCGACCGGAACTAGAAGCTGTGTATGCTGACTACAAGCGCGTCTTTCCCGACCACATACCACCCAAAGTCTGCTTTGGCATCGGCGCACTTCGATCTGCCGGCACCGTACAGGAAGGCTACATCTTGATAGGTACAGAAATGGTAGCTACAGATGTACAGACGGTCGAGTCAGAACTCACACTTTGGCAGCGAGCGGTATTGCCGGACACCTTTGAGGTTCGTTCTATCATTGCTCATGAGTATGTTCATGCTTTACAAGACTTTGGTATTGGAAAAGCGTTGGACTTTTTCACGCGGCGGACGCTGTTCTTTACATTGATAGAAGGCAGTGCAGATTTTTTAGCCAAACACGTCACAGGCGGCACGATCAACGAACCTATTCATCAGTATGGACTCGCTCACGAAGACGAAGTTTGGACAAAATTTAAGAAAGATGTACTGACCAATAAACACACGCGGTGGGTCTACAATGGCGGTAGTGAAACTTATGATTTTCCGGCGGACATGGGCTACTTCGTAGGCTCACGCATCTGTGAAAGCTACTACGAGCAAGCGTCAGATAAGGCACAAGCCATTACTGATATTTTGGAGCTGAAACACATGAAGCGGTTTTATAAGAGAAGTGGCTATATAGAGGCGATGAGCAATGAATAGTAGCCTGTCCCGAGCATCGGGAAGCGATGGACAATGAGCAATGGAACAATAAATAATGATACTCAATTCTGAATTGCCCTACGTCTCACGTCTCACGTCTCACGTCTCATCCCGATACTTCGGGACAAGCTGTCTTCCATCCTTTCACTCACCCAAAACTGCAACTCACTCATTCTTTGTAGCGTATCAAATAGAGGGACAATTTTTTCATGGAACTCATCCTAGGCTTCCGTATCTTCGCATTGCCAAAAACTATAATATGTTACGCTATCTTTTATTGGCAGGTATATGTCTGCTCTTCTGGCAACTATCGGCACAGTCCGTCACTGACCTAGAAAGACAACTCGCCAACGCGACCGCTACTTCCGAAAAACTTAATCTAAGCTATCAGTTAGCAGAACTTTATTTGTCACAAGGCAATGAAAACAAAGCCATCGACTACTCTGACCGAGCTATCGAGCTGGCAAAAGGCAACAACAAAGTGCTGCTAGTCAGTGCGTATCTCCTCAATGGAAAAGCACACTATGGCAATCGAGACTACCGACAGGCGGCTGCGAAATACAGAAATGGACTAGACTATGCCAAAGCTTATGGTGAAATCGAGCTGGCGATAGAGAGCTATCTGGAACTCATCCAAACTACAAAACGGCTGCGTGACAATGGAAAAGCCGCACGACTAGCTGAAGAATCTTTGACCTATCTGAAAGAAAATTCCAACTACAAAAAGCTGAAAACAAGAGAAGTCAGCTCGCGCAATCAACTAGCTAGAATTGATCAGGAAAAAGAAGCTTTGGCGCGGCAGAAAGCCAAACTAGAGCAGGAGATTGGTAGTTTGCGTAATCGAACTGACCAACTGGCAAAAAACAACACTGAGTTGTCTGCTAAAAATACCGATCTCAGCAAACGCCAAGTCCAACTAGCTGAGCAAAAAGCGCAAGTCGAGGAGCAAAAAGCTGAAATCGAAGAACGCGTCGATGAGCAGCAAAAAAGTATAGAACAAATGAGTGCGCGACAAGCCAAAACGCAGTTGATTGCGCAGCAGCGCAAGTATCTACTAGATTCTTTGGAGCAGCAGCGCGAGCTGGATATCGTACGCTTAGAAAATCAAGAAGTCAAGCTAGAAAATGCAGAGCTACAACTCAGCCGCAATCGCTATGTGGTTTGGGCATTTATTTTTGGATTGTCTTTGCTGAGCTTGTTGGTGATTCTATTTTTTGCCCGCTATCGCGCCAAACAAACTGCCAATAAACTATTGGAACAAAAGAACAGGACGATTGCGGAAGAGCGAGAGCGATCTGATGAATTGCTACTGAATATCTTGCCGAAAGACATCGCCCAAGAGCTCAAAACCACCGGAAAAGCCAAAGCTCGTCGCTATCCTGAAACGACGGTCATGTTTTGTGATTTCAGAAACTTTACGAAGATGTCGGAAGTTCTGACACCGGAACAACTCGTCCGCGAAATCGACAAATGTTTTCGCGCTTTCGATATGATCTTATCCCAATATCCGGATATTGAAAAGATCAAAACCATTGGTGATGCATATATGTGTGCTAGCGGATTTACGGATCGCAAAACCATTCCTAAAAACATCGTGCAAGCTGCTTTGGAGTTTCAGGATTACTTGGATGAAGTGAAGGAAGAAAAGCGTCGATCGGGTTTGCCTTATTTTGAAGCGCGTATCGGGCTGCATACCGGACCAGTTGTCGCCGGGGTCGTGGGCAGCAAGAAATTTGCGTATGACATCTGGGGCGATACGGTCAATACAGCCGCACGGATGGAGCAAAAATGTGAAGTCGGGCAAGTCAATATTTCCCAAAGTACCTATCAGCTCGTCCGCTACCATTTTGACTGTCAATATCGTGGTCGACTAGAAGCCAAAAATAAAGGCATGGTCGATATGTATTATGTGCTGCGCTCAGCAAATGTGATGGCTCAAGCAAGAGGTGAATGGTGATACGTGTGACGTTGATGTTCCCTAGATTATTATATATGGTTCATCGTTCTTTGTTTAGTCCGTATACCCCACACCATTCAATAAAATATCAGTTTCTCCTTTTTTCAAGGTGATTTTAGAGCGGCGGCGATAGACTCTTTCCAGTCGGACTCGATTGTCTTTGGTGCGTCCTATTTTGCAGCGGATGCAAGAACAACCTTTATGGATTTTTGCTTTCATGATTGGATGGATTTGAGGAGATCAACATAGAGAGATAAATGTAGTTCCGCCGCAAGTATTTTCGTTTGTCATCGTCCAAATTATCGTGCTTGGATAGGCTGTTTGTTACTGTTTTTCTACAATTCAAGACTGATAGCTTTATACTGTCATTAACACATCAGGTAATTTAGCTTTAAACTCACGTTAAACTCAATAGTGAAGGCAACGACAATTTGCTCCATCCTCTATCTTTCAAGATACAAAACACTCGAAATATGAAGATAGGGACGATCGCTATGCTAGTAGTATCTTTTCAAGTTGCTATGTATGGACAAAAGAACCCCGATACTTACTACTCACCTCAACAATTGCAGGAAGATGTCAACATCTTTAAAACGGCTTTAGAAACCGTCCATCCAGCACTCGATGTTTACTTGCCCAAAGATAGTTTTGATCTATATATGGATCTATTGAATACTGCAGTTTCAGATAGCCTCACTCGACGAGCGTTCAGCAGGCTTTTGTTATCAACAGCAAGAAAATTAAGGTGTTCTCACACTCAGATTTCTTATTCTACAAGTCTAGGTGCTCGGTTGGTGAGACTCATCAAAACCAACAAAAGCTCCTATCTACCAGTCACTATTTTTCAGGAAGAAAATAGTGTGCTAGTCAAAGATTTTAAACCTGATGGTAGTGGAGAGGTGATCGGTAAGTTGCTGACAATCAATGGAATGCCTACTCAAGTTTTACTAGATTCCCTAGGACAGTACTTTCCGGCGGATGGTTTTACAGATACACGTCCTCATTTTTATCAGTACCATTTGAATAACTGGTACGATGGCATCATCATGGATAAGCAGCAGGATTCTGTCGAACTTATCCTCGAGAAATTAAACGAGACAGATACTATCCGATTGGTAAGCAGTCAGGTAGCTAGGTCTACGGTGCTGCCATCTCCATCTATGGATACTACTTGGCAATGGCAAGCCGTCTCAAAACAAAAAGCCTTTCGCAAAGAGACCCTAACACTATGGTACAACGATACATTATCACGCACTGCACTGCTAGACATCGCCGCATTCAGGAAGGACAAAAAGGGAAAGCTATTGGCTGCTATATTTGAGCAGTTGCAGAAGGATAGTGTAGAACATTTGATAATTGATCTGCAAAGAAACCTGGGTGGCGACATTCAGTCGAGCACATTATTACTACAGTACTTGATGCCCGATTCTTTCTTTTTCCGAGTCGATAAGGTGAATAATGATGCAACTGCTTTGGAAAAGTACGTAGAGACCAATAAGAAAACATATAACGATCAGCAGTACACTAAATTTAGAAAATATGTACAAAAATTTGCGGCGATTAGTTACTTAGATGGTCGGCTAGGCGTGACACTCAAACCGATCGACAACAACCATTTCAATGGACGTATCACTGTACTCATCAGCGGTCAATCTTTTTCGGCATCGGCGATGGTCGCTAGCTATCTAAAAGATCGTGAAAACACCATTACTGTAGGTCAAGAAACAGGCGGAGGAGCTGTCATGACGTCGGGTGGCAGATATATGACCGTCAAGTTACCTCACTCAGAAGTGAATGTCAATATACCGATCTATAAACTAGAATGGGATGTGAAAAATGGAACTTTAGGAAAAGGTGTACAGCCGGATATCGAAGTTGTATCTACCTTGAATGACCAATATCAGCACCAAAATAACGCTCTCGAAAAAGCGGTACGAATAGCGCAACAGAAGCTTAAAGATGACAATAACAGCAGGAGTATTTTGGAAGAAAAGTGAGCAAAATATCTATCAACGTACTATTTCAAACGTACCATTCAATCACTGAAATCAACGGTTTGCCCATCTCGTGACACAAATTTTAACACTTCTCCCGTACTTTGCGACTCATCAAATGAAATCTTAGAGATGAAAGTATCCGCTTTATGTTGGTTAGCGAGTATTGCTGTTTTGTTCAGTGCTTGCGGCAAAACCAAATTGGCAGAACTCGAAAATGAATTGGCACTCAAAGACCGCCAACTCGAACAGTTAGAGACACAGGTCAATCACCTGCAAGCTACGAATGGGAGCTTATTGGACAGGATGGAAGATATGTCGCTCATCAGTAAAGAAGGCGCGACGAGTATACGAGAGTCTTTGGAAAACATCAACGACCAGTATGGATTCATAGAAGAGCTGACCACCAAAATGCAATCGAAAGATTCATTAAATCTAGCTTTGGTCATGAATATCAAGCGATCGCTGGATAATATAGATGATGACGATGTAGATGTACAAGTGAAAGGCGGCGTGGTCTATGTATCACTATCGGATAAGCTGTTATTCCGTTCAGGAAGCTCCAAAGTTAGTAGTGAAGCGAATGATGTATTGGGCAAATTGGCGAGTATCATGAACGATCACCGTGACCTCAATATCTTAGTCGAAGGACATACGGACGATGTGCCGATGGGCAACTCTTGTATCGAAGATAACTGGGACTTGAGTGTCAAACGAGCGACTTCTATTGTGCGCGTCTTGACGGAAGATCACTATGTCGCGCCGGAGCGATTGACAGCAGCCGGACGTGGTGAGTTTGTTCCAAAGGTCAATGACGATAGTGCAGCAGGACGCAGCATGAACCGCCGTACGGAAATCATCATCATGCCGAAGCTAGATCAGTTCTTTGAATTGATGAAAGCACCGGAGATGAGAGGATAATTTTATGGACTATAGATCATGGATTATGAGACATAGGTTATAGTTTATAATCCATGACTCATAATCCATGACTCATAATCCATGACTCATTTACAAAGTTGCTTCCGCTGCCACTTTCACAATTCCCTTCTTTACCAGATACTCCGCTATCTGAACCGCATTAGTAGCTGCTCCTTTGCGCAAGTTATCTGAGACGATCCACATATTCAAGCCATTGTCGATAGACTCGTCGCGACGCAATCGACCCACGAATACCTCGTCTTTCTCTTTGGCAAATAATGGCATTGGGTACTCATTTTGAGCAGGATTGTCTTGTAGAATGATGCCTGGCGAAGTTGCCAATAACTGACGGACGTCTTCTATCTCAAAAGGCTTTTCAAATTCCACATTGACGGATTCGGAATGTCCACCATGTACCGGAACACGCACGGCTGTCGCAGTGATTTGGATGCTATCATCACCCAAAATTTTGCGGGTCTCATGCACCAGTTTCATTTCTTCTTTGGTGTAGTCATTATCCAAAAAGATGTCACAGTGTGGCAAGCAATTCTCGAAAATAGGGTAGTGGTACGCCTTCTCATCTGCTTTTGCTTCAAAGCCTTTGCGCTCCAAGTTGTATTGCTTCACCGCCTGTACGCCTGTTCCCGTAAAAGACTGATAGGTCGAAATGACTAGCCGCTTGATGCCATACTTACGGTGCAGCGGTGCGAGTGCGACGACCATTTGGATGGTGGAGCAATTGGGATTGGCGATGATTTTATCTGAATCACTCAATAAGTCCGCATTGACTTCCGGTACGACGAGGTTTTTTTCATTGTCCATGCGCCAAGCAGAAGAGTTGTCGATGACGATAGTACCCACCTCTGCGAATTTGGGCGCCCATTCTAGTGAAGTACTGCCACCTGCTGAAAATAAAGCAATATCTGGGCGAGCAGCTACGGCATCTTCCATACTAATGACCGTATGTGATTCTCCTCTAAAAGTGACTTGTTTACCCACAGAGCGTTTGGAAGCTACGGGAAGATAAGTGGTGATGGGAAAATTGCGATTTTCGAGAACTCGATTCATCACTGAGCCGACTAAGCCAGTGACGCCGACAACTGCTACTTTCATTCTAGATTCTATTTTTTGATAAATGATTTTGGATTTGGGTGAGTAACGTGAAATGAATAAATTTACATTGTTGAAAAATAGTTGAAATGGATATGCATTGCAAATAGTAGCGTTTCAACTATTTCTCAATCCCGAATTTGTCGGGATAAATTTTTTATTGAACTCAGAATAGGCCGAGCAAAAATGCAGCTTTTGATACACAATTTTTGTTATATCGAGCTGCATTTTACAATTTCTGATGTGTGTACTTGTACCAAATTCAATAATGAAGTACATAAATGGAAACTAGATTATTTTGGGACTAATCGAGACGAAAAGCACAGTCCTAGCCTTAGCTAAGGCGAGCATTTTCAACGAAGAGTAGCGTCAAAATAATCGGTTTATGTACGTAATTGGTTTTTGAAATTGGTATTATACGTCTACAACTTCGACACCTTTCCAAAAAGCGACTCGATCTTTAATGGATTTAGCGGCATCTTTTGGCGTCGTATAGTACCAAGCGGCATCCTTATTTTCTTTACCATCCACTTCTATGCTGTAATAGTTGGCAGTACCTTTCCAAGGACAGACACTACTCGTCTCACTTGCTTTGAAATGTTCTTTATTCAAACTGTCTTCGGGAAAATAATAGTTCCCTTCTACATTCACTAAATCATCGCTTTCGGCAATGACTTGACCGTTCCAAATGGCTTTCTTCTTCATATTTTATATTTTTTGGTACAAAACAGTCGTGTATCTAAAGAGTTGACCAAAAAAAGAGGCATCACCTGCGGTAACGCCTCTTTTGAATTTGCTGTGATCTGTTTCTATTGAACAAAGATGGATTGCCCCGGAAGTAACACTTCACGCGGATCTAAATCATTTAACTCGGCTAGTCGAGAAACTGTCGTGTTGTATTTTCTAGCAATGCTGTACAACGACTCATTCTCTCTCACTAGATGTGATTGCGGTCGGCTACCTCCAAAACTAATGCCCTGCGGGTCAGGATTGGTGGTGGCAGCACGGCGATAGTCATTGGCTGTACGAGAAGCTGAAAGGCGCTCATACGTATTGTCGCTATAAGAACCCGGTAAGATGCGTCTGCTCGTCGACTCTGCACTATAAGGCGCAGGTGTACGCACGCTCGTTTTGAAGTCATCTGCAAATCCGTCGTCAAAACGATCATTCATACTAGCCCCGCGTGTGTTGAAATTGTCATCCCGACGATCATCGGCCAGGAATCCATTGTTATCGTTACGCACTGTACCGACGCTGACATTGCTATCGTTGCATTCAGTCGTCATGAGTCGCATCCCGATCATCGGTACTTCGCCTGGCATCAAGCCATTCAAGTCCCGAAAACGTCTTTCGGTATAGCCATACATCTCCGCTACGCCAGATACGGTTTCCCCTCTTTTGAAGACATGAATGCCATCCGTCTTTCTCCATTCAGGGATCCGATTGTCCCAATCCATATTGTTGGTTGTAGATGTCGTGTTGGTCGCAGGTCGAGTAGTGGTCGCCAGGCCTCTATCGACTAATGTACCGGGCGCAGAAGTATACAACTGAGTGCCTGGATAGATGCTATTGTTTTTCAGGTTGTTCCAAGCTTTCAATTGCTCTACACTGACGCTGTTGTTTTTAGCGATGCGATACAGTGTTTCCCCTTTTTTGACGACGTGTATGCCAGCTGTAGCTGGGAGTGTTGTTCTTGTCGTTGTGGTCTTTCTCGGTTCATCTACATTATAGATACGTGTCGCATCTGATCGATCTCGTCGCGCGATGATACCATAGTTGCTGTCATTATCATTAGTAGCGACTCTGGTATCCGGTGTAGAAGTTGTGGCAGGCGTACTGATGCGCGTATTGCCACCTCTAGCCCGCTCTTCTTCTTCTCTCACATCTGGACGAGTGGTAGGCGAAGTGTTGACATTCGGTCGGGAGGTCAATGGCTGAGATGCGACACCTTTACAGCGATCTTGGACGATAGAGCCAAAGGTTTTCGCGTTGACGGTGGCTAGTCGTTTTGAGCCTTTGCCGCCTGCCATATTGGTGCGGTGCTCTAGGACACCTAGTTCCGGTACAATGGTCAGATCTGTACTCAAGTTGCTATTGGCTTGTGGTGTCACACTGAATGTGTAAGCATTGAAACATTCATAAGGCGCATTCCCAACAAAAAATACACGTCCGTTGCCATAATTGGCATTGGCTAGATTGTCATTTTTCGAGTTGGAAAAGAAATCGTAGTTGAATGCGTAGTCATTGCCGATGTACTCTATTCCTCTATCGCTTTGTTTTAAGTAAGCGGCTGCCTTGACAGGTGAAATGCTAAATGTACCTTGCCCTTGTTTGAGGACAATGGCATATTCTTCGCTGTTGCTGTTGTTGATGCGGTTGACCATATTTTTGCCAAAGCTCGAACTATTGCAAGTCACCACAGCTCTCGAAATACGGTTCACTTTTTTGTCGCTTTCCTTTCCTACCTCTAAGTAAATGGTCTCTTGATCGTTCAACTCGATCGCGTAGGTGATATAGCTATCTCCACCATAACCATTGATCACATCATACTTCAGTCGCTCCATGCAGACAGGATTGAATAACACATAGCGCTGCGCAAAAGTGCTAGCACTAAGTCCCATCAATAAGATCCAAAGTAGATTTTTCATGTAAATTTAAATTTTGAAAATAAAAAGGGGATTGCATATCCTGATAACGCGGAAAGTGTATAAAGGATACACAATCAACGGGTTACGCCTTATGTTCAACGCTTTTCTAATCTAAAAGTTATGCTTTCAACTGAAAATAATTGAAGATAAAAAGCGTAACCAATTGATAATGAGGCAATTGTAATTTTAGAAAAGTCAAATTAGAAATTATTCTAATCTGCAAAGCCTTGATTTACAGCATAAACCACTAATTCGGCAGCAGATTTGAGTTGCAGTTTGCGCAAGATGCGCTTGCGGTGCGTATAGACAGTATGCACAGCGATGTGAAGCTGATCGGCGATTTGTTTAGAGATAAATCCTTGAGCGATGAGGTGCAAAATCTCCTGCTCGCGTGGCGTCAGTACAGATGGTGGCTTCTCAGTTTGAGTCGATTTTGGGCGAAATGATTTTTCGACGATATGATTAAGTATGGTATTGCAAAAGTAAGTTTCACGATTGGCGCAAGCACGGACGGCGGTGATGATTTCTTCGCGGTTGCACCGTTTGGTCAGAAAATTGTTGATGCCGCTACCGATCAGTTGACCTATACGCGCTTTATTATCATCAGCACTGATGATGATTATGCCCGTAGATGGCGATAGCTTTTTAATGGTATTGATCGTCGATAAGTCAAAACTGCTACTCTGATAATAATCCAAAATGGCGACCTGAAAAGACTGCTGCTTTAAATGTCGCATCAGCTCTACTTCTGTACTTGCCTCTGCCTTGATCACAACGTTTTCTGCTTGCGATAGTACACTTTTCAGTCCCTCGCGTGTCAAATAATCCGCATCTGCTATAAGTACAGCTATCTCGTTCATAGTCAGTTTGTCTGCTTGGCAGCTTTGTTCAGTGCTCAAAGGTACACTTTCTTTCTTTTATTTAGACTGAATACAGATAGAGGTGTATGATTGTAGTAGCAGAGCAGCTATTTTATGGATGTGGAAAATGCTGCTCCGTCAATCATTAACTTAGCACACCTACTTTTGCATACAATGAGGTATACTTTATATAGCTTTGTCGCAAAAGTTGACTATCTGGCTATGAAGCAAAAACTAGATATTATATACGAAGATGAACAACTCGTCGTCGTCAATAAAGCAGCTCCATTTTTGAGTATTCCTGACCGCTTTCAAAATGATAAGCCCAATATCTACCATCAACTCCAAAAACAGTATGGCGATATTTTCATCGTCCATCGACTGGACAAAGAGACAAGCGGTATTATCTGCTTTGCACGTACTAGCGAAGCCCACCGACAGCTTTCTCAGCAGTTCGAACATCGGCAAACCAAAAAACACTATCACGCCGTTGTGAGTGGGACGCCCGCTACGGATACTGGAACGATCAATCAGCCTATCTCGAAGCATCCGCAGATCGGTGGAAAGATGACCATTTTCAAGAAAGGGAAAGCTGCGATTTCACACTACACGGTTTTGGAGCGATTCCAACAATATAGCTTACTTGATGTCCAAATTGAAACCGGACGTACGCATCAGATTCGGGTACATTTGGCTTACATTCATCATCCACTAGCCGTAGATGCGCTCTACGCCAAAAAAGAAGCCTTTTACTTGTCGTCTATCAAACGACGCGCCTATCAACAGAATCGGCACGGCGAGGAACGACCGCTGATGACACGTATCAGTTTACACGCTTTTCAGTTGACCGTACAGCATCCTGATACACAAGAGTCGATGACTTTTGAAGCCCCTTATCCCAAAGACTTTCGGGCGACTTTGCAGCAACTACGGCGGTGGGCGAAATGATATTTTTTCTTACCTTGCCTTCTATTCCTACTGATAAGACTGTCTAACAAACAAAAGACGACCATTTTATAATACTAACAATTAACATGAGAAGATCACTACTAACCATGCTCATCACGGCATGTCTTCCTATCCTTTTATTCGCACAGGAGCAGCTCGAAAATGCCCAAGAAATGGGGCTCGACGAAAAAATCAATGAAGCTTTTACCCCCATTTCCAATGCTTTTCAAAGCGTCATTCTGTTTCGCGTTTTTGATATTCCTTTCGTCGTTATTCTTTTGGTCGGTGGAGCGACATTTTTCACGCTATACTTTGGTTTTGTCAACATCCGCCGCTTCCCTATGGCGATCAATGTCGTACGCGGTAAATATGATGATCTGGATGGTCATGGCTCAGGCAATCCACAGGCAGCCGTCGATGGTGATATCCCGGATACCATCAGAGATGAGAGCAAAGAAGGAGAAGTAACCCACTTTCAGGCACTCGCTACTGCTGTCTCCGGTACAGTGGGACTCGGTAATATCGCGGGTGTAGCACTTGCCATTGCATTGGGTGGTCCGGGCGCGACTTTTTGGATGATTGTCTGCGGTTTACTTGGTATGTCGACTAAGTTTGTCGAGTGTACTTTGGGTGTC
Source organism: Bacteroidota bacterium (assembly GCA_038749535.1). Taxonomy (GTDB): domain Bacteria; phylum Bacteroidota; class Bacteroidia; order Chitinophagales; family Saprospiraceae; genus JAAUTG01. Next base: position 2,601 of record JBCDHX010000146.1, on the reverse strand, counting down.
AAATACCGCGATGTAGGGGAAGACGGCACGATCTATGGTGGCCCCATGTACTATATGACCAAAGGACTAAAAGAAGTCGGTGCTGGTGGAGTCGGAAAGGTCTTATCTGTCATATTTGCTATTCTTTGTATAGGTGCTTCTTTTGGTGGTGGCAACGCCGCTCAGTCCAATCAAGCCGCCTCACAGTTGGCAGAACTGATGGGGATGGAAAGTGGAGCTTCAGGTACGCTCATTGGTGTAGGACTAGCAGTTTTGGTTGGTTTTGTCATCATCGGTGGTATTAAGCGTATCGCTTCTGTGACGGAAAAAATTGTACCATTCATGGCTGTCATTTATGTATCGGCTTGTCTATTCATCATTTTGAGCAATATCAGCTTGATCGACGATGCGTTTGGCTTGATTTTCTCGCAAGCCTTTACACCGGAAGCTGGTCTAGGTGGTTTGTTTGGGGTCTTGATTGTCGGCTTCCAACGTGCTGCTTTCTCCAACGAAGCGGGCGCGGGGTCAGCATCTATCGCGCACTCTGCTGTGAAGACTAAATATCCGGCTTCGGAAGGTCTAGTAGCCTTGTTAGAGCCATTTATTGATACGGTGGTGATCTGTACAATGACGGCTTTAGTGATTATCTTCTATAACGAAAGCGGCGGTGTTTTTGACTATGGCGGCGACGGCAATGGTAGTGTTGTTATCAATGGGGAAACGGTCGAAGGTGCAGTTTTGACGTCTATGGCGTTTGAGTCGGTCATTCCATGGTTTCCATATATTTTGACCTTAGCGATCGTCTTGTTTGCGATCTCTACGATGATTTCTTGGTCGTACTATGGCTCACAGGCTTGGATGTACCTATTTGGTAGAAGCAAGACCTCAGATTTGGTGTACAAATTCATCTTTTGCTTATTCATCGTTGTAGGTGCAGGAGCAAGTATGGATGCCGTTTGGGGCTTCTCGGATGCCATGATCTTGGGACTCGTCTTCCCGAATATGATCGGTCTGTTTTTCTTGTTCCCTAAAGTGAAAGAAGAAGTAGCGCGCTATGTCGGTGCTATCAAAGAGATGAAGTAACGAATCATAAAGTATAAATATAATAGCAGAAGGAGCGTTGCCATAGGTGACGCTCCTTTTTTGTGGTGGTTGATTTTGTTTCAAAGTTAGGTAGGCAACAGCTCTATACTAATCTTGAAAGGCTATTTAGCGGCGAAATTTGAGTCATCAATATCACAAATTTACACGGTAATTTCTCTACATTTATCACCTCAATCATTGCTATCCACTATGCCATCCGGTCTCAACCCAAATCTATCGCGCTTCATTAAAAAGCAAGTGCTGCAGCCCCTCGACTACTACGTGGACGGTATTCTTGGTGGCGATAGAAGTATTTTGGGGCAAAGCATTACTTTGATAGAAAGTACACAATCGGCGCATCAAGAGCTGGCACAGCAGATTATCAATGCGTGTCTGACACATAGTGGACAGTCGCGAAGAGTAGGTATTACAGGTTCACCGGGGGTCGGGAAAAGTACATTTATCGAAACTGCTGGACTACACTATATCGAGCAGGGCAAACGAGTAGCTGTACTCGCCATCGACCCTTCTTCCCAACTGAATCAAGGCAGTATTTTAGGAGATAAAACGCGCATGGAGCAGCTATCCCGTGCAGAAAATGCGTTTATCCGACCTTCTCCGGCAGGTATGACACTGGGTGGTGTGGCACAAAAGACAAGAGAAAGTATTATGCTGTGTGAGGCGGCAGGATTTGATTTGATTTTAGTGGAAACAGTAGGTGTGGGGCAGTCGGAGATTGCGGTACATTCGATGGTGGATTGCTTTTTGCTGCTATTGCTGCCGGGCGCAGGTGATGAGTTGCAAGGCATCAAAAGGGGTATCGTCGAGATGGCAGATCTTGTCCTCATCAATAAAGTCGATGTACAAAACGAGAAGGTAGCAAAACGGACGCGCGACGACTATAAAAGAGCTTTGCATTTATTTCCACAAAAGGAAAGCGAATGGACGACGCGTATTCATACCGGAGCTGCACTACAACCAGAAAGTCTCGTTGATCTTTGGGCGACATTGGATGATTACTTTGCTCACATCACTACCAACGATTACTTACATCAACAGCGGCAAGCGCAGTCTAGTTATTGGCTCACTGAGAGCATACAGCAGGCGTTGCAAGATTGGTTTTATGAGGACGAGAGCATTAAACAATCACTCAAATCATTGCAGCAACAAGTGATCGAGCAACAGTTGTCACCCTTTGAAGCGGCGCGGCGGTTGCTGGAGCGGAAGTTGAGATAATAGGTGATAGAAATTGTGTTTTATCGCTGCTCTAAACCATCCAATATCTGTATTTTACTGGTCGTTCCATGATGAATAAATACAAAATGTAAAACGCGAAATGTAAAATGCAAGATGATGCAGAGACGCCTATCAAGTATTCACAGTTTTTGTTCTTCAACTGCTATAAGGGATGCGAAATAAATAGACTTGTTACGCCGTAGCTGATTATGGCGAAGAGGAGCAAATTTTATTCTGAATAAGGCAAATTTTTTCGGCATAGCCGCGCTACGGCTAAAAAAATTAACGCAAGACAGGGTAAAA
>JBCDHX010000145.1:0-14868 GCA_038749535.1 Bacteroidota bacterium | reverse complement strand
TTTTGGGGCAATGCCAAAATGAATAGCCCGTCGGCTTGAGACAAATACCATGCTCATGTCGCTGAAAAATTGAATCATTTGATAAATCAAAGAGCAAAAAGGAATTTGATGCGTTTGCCCTAATTCAGAGCTTTTTCTTCTTGAGATAAGCAGCAGTCTAATTCCTCAGATAGACATACTTTCACAAGGATAGTCTAGGTGGACAGATAGTGCACTACTGCTTATCTATGCAAAATTTACATCTTCCAAAATAGCGATTAGCTTGAAGATTATATATCTTGATTATTCTTATTTGTTCTTTCTGTAACTCTTTGCAAATCTAAAGGGGTCTAAGGCATCTCCTACGTTTTTCGCCTCAATTAGACTCAAAATAATCTAGTTCTTATTTACGTACTTCATCATTGAAAATGGTATTATCTATTTTGTTTCTTATAGTCAATATATTCTTGTAAGTCAGCGTATTTTTCTTGTAGTTGTTTTGCTTCTGCCAGTCCGATCATGCGTCCTTGCTGAAATACTACAATTTTAGCCTTCTCCCAACCCACTTCTGTTGCTACGCGTAGCCATTCTTCCGCACTAGCAAAGCTTTGAAACTGTCCGAATCCATGTGTACTATTTCCGGTGTTGACATTGCGCCATTTATATGGGTCTGGGAAACTGTGCTGACGCATCGGCTGCAATGTTCCGCTTTGTAACTCAATTCGATACTCTAGCAATGCATCAAAGTCAGTAATCTGCGCCAAAGTTTGTTGCTGTTGCATAGCTTTGACATCTCCAAAAAAAAAGTATGGAAACTGCCGTTTCTCCGGGGCATCCCAATTGACTTGATAAACGGCTTTTTGCTCTTTTTGATTGGACAAAAAATAGGCCTGCTTGCCGCTACTATTGATCGAGAAATACGTTTCATCGGCATAAGAATTGATGATAAGACCCATATTCTGAATGGCTGACCAAGTAGCAGTTTGAAGATTAAATCGACTACGGATAATATCTTTTCCACCTATGCTTTGACTAGGATGATCGCTAGAAAAGTAGAGTGTACATCCGTCTTTGTCTAAGAAAGGATGACTTTCATGATGACTAGAGTTGATGGTTGCGCCCAAATTAATCGGCTGTGACCACTGTCCTGCGATGAGGCGGCTGTAGAACAAATCACTACCGCCAAAACCACCCAACTCTTCACTGCTAAACAAAATGACAGAATCGGCGAAAATCTGTGCATCTTTGATACGAACAGCGTCCGGTAGCTGGAGCGTCGATAGAAGTTGATCGTCAAAATCCTCGCGCTGAATATCATTTCCTCTCCTGAAATACATCCAAGTACCTTCCTGACCGAACCCAATCAATTGTTCTGCTGCTGTGGTATTGATGTGATCGGGTAAGAGTTGAGGAGTTTCATTAGTGGATTGTCTGAAAATCTGAGTGTTGCCATTTACTCCAATCGCCGAAAAATAAAAGATAGAATCGTAATTTGGACTATTGATAACACGTCCTTCTGGAACACGCTCACCGATCTCAATTCGTTCTGGTTTATCTATTGTTTCAAAATGTCCCAATGCAGCGGCAAGACCGCAGCGGCGCAGCATATCTTTAGCTACTGTTCGCTGTGGTGTAGATGAACGTAATGTGCGTTTGAGGTAGTTCTTGTACCAAGCAGCAGCGGCGGTATACTTTTGCTGCGCGTGCAACAAATGAGCAGTATACAATACAGATCTGTTCGTACTAGCTCGACCATATTGCTGCAGAAAGCGATCCATATCTTCTATGCGATGGAGGTGATAGCTGCAAATCGCCAACTGTATGAGTACCCACTGATCTTCGGGTGTTTTTTGCTGATAGATCAATAGCGCATCATGAGCAGAAGCGTACTGTTGTACTTCTAGTAGCTGTTCTGCCAACTGTCTATAATATTTGGCAGGCTGTTGCGCTTGACAGGATAAGACAAATATCAAAGAAAAGAAAAGAAGCCAGTCTATTTTAGCTTGTTGCGTCACTTTCATTCGATACCTTTGCGCTCTCATTGATTAAATTTTTGGTTTCATGCAAAAGGCGATTTATTTGGCGATATGGATTAGCTATTTACTTTCACTGTCTACCCTCAGTCACGCTCAAGTGAATTTCGTCACTGGCTATGTAGGTGGTTATTACGAGTTAGATGCATATAATGATATCATAGCTCGCAGAGATGCTGCTATACAAGAACCGATTTGGACGTTAAAGAATCTGAACTTCATGAGTGGAGTAAATGTAGGTATAAATTACCGAACTCCTGTCATGAGTGTCGAAGCTTTGTGGACAGAGCGTTTTCGTATCAACAGAGAGCAGACGCGCGATCCGATGACAGGTAATCGTCAGCCTAGAACCACACTGACAGAGCGATTTAGTGGACCTTCTTTGGGACTGAATTTCCATATCGAAAATTTACTGATAGGCGGCACAATTAATTATCATACCTTTCGTCAAGTTGCGCGTGTAGTCAATCAAGAAAGAACGCTACTCATTAGCGATGGTCTCTTTGGGGCACAAGTACAAATGGGCTACTACAAACGTATCAATCGCGCCAATGCCATCGCCGTATATCCTTATGCTTATTTCCCATTTTCTACTATCAACTTATCTCCTTTTGATGAATACCTCAATAACAGTAATCCCTCAGACCTGGACATCGATCTGATGCATTTCGGGATTCGCTTGTTGATTTATAACGGTGCACAAAGGTATGAGTAGGAACAAAAAGAGGCGTGAAGCACGTTAGATGAATTGAATGCTTACCTTTGCGCGCTGAAAAATTGAAATAGAGAGATAGAGATGAAACGTCCATGATTGAATAATCTTTAAACACACAAGGGAATGATTATTTAATCATGGTAAGTTCCGTATGACCTTAAAGGGAAATAAAACAGACATATGAAACCGAGCTTACCAAAAGGCACTAGAGATTTTACGCCACAGCAGACGCTACGCCGTCAATATATCTTCCAAACCATCCAGAAAGTGTTCGTTAAATATGGTTTTCAACCCATAGAAACACCAGCTATGGAAAGCCTTTCCACGCTGACTGGAAAGTATGGAGAGGAAGGCGATCAATTGCTGTTCAAAGTATTGAACAATGGCGATTTCTTGTCCAAAGCGAACGCTCAAGCACTGGAAGCGCGTGACTCAGCCGCACTGGTATCTTCTATCTCTAAGCGAGGTTTGCGCTATGATCTGACTGTACCTTTTGCGCGTTTCGTCGTCATGAACCAAAACGACCTGACTTTTCCATTCAAACGCTATCAAATCCAACCAGTTTGGCGAGCAGATCGACCACAGAAAGGACGCTATCAAGAGTTTTATCAGTGCGATGTGGATGTTGTAGGTTCGGATTCTTTATTGTTTGAGGCAGAGTTGACGCAGATATATGACGAGGTGTTTACTGCTCTACAATTGCCAGTCGTTGTCAAATTGAACAATAGAAAGATACTCGCAGGGATGGCAGAAGCAGCTGGCATCGGGGATCGTTTTGTGGAGATGACGATGGCTATTGATAAGCTGGATAAAATTGGAGTAGAGGGTGTCAAAAAAGAATTATCTAGTCGTGGTATAGACGAACAGGCGACCGAAAAAATAGAGCAGGTTTTGGCGGTGAAGGAGTTGTCTGAGCTGTCTGCTTTCTTTGCCGATAGCGAAACCGGACAAAAAGGAATCGAAGAACTCAAAACCGTTTTTGATTTACTTTCTGATGTCCAACTCAACAACCAAATGCAGTTTGATGTGACTTTGGCACGTGGCTTGAACTACTATACAGGCTGTATTTTTGAAGTCAAAGTTGATACAGCAGCACATCCTGATATCGTCATGGGCAGCATCGGTGGCGGTGGTCGCTATGATGACCTTACTGGTGTTTTTGGGATGAAAGATATGTCGGGCGTGGGGGTTTCTTTTGGCGCAGAGCGAATTTATGATGTCTTAGAAGAGCTAAATCTATATCCAGAAACAGTCGCTCAAAACCTGAAAGTCGTCATCTTGACTTTTGATAAAGTGACATTTCGATATGGCTTTAAAATATTACAACAGTTGCGCACCGCAGGCATCGCCGCCGAACTGTATCCTGAACCCACGAAGATGAAAAAACAGATGAAATATGCCAATGGTCGCGATGTACCTTACACCATTGTCATCGGGAGTCAAGAAATGGAAAGTGGCGAACTGAGTTTGAAGCACATGAAAAGTGGCGAGCAGGAGAAATTAAATATTGAGTCTATTGTTGACAGATTGAGCTGATCTTGTAACCCGTTGAATTTTTTGTCAAGATAGCTAAAATAAAGTATCTTAAGCTGATGCCAAGTTGTACATTCACCGGGTGACTTCTCAAGCTCAAGCAGAATTTACCACCACATGAAAACATATACCAATCTTCCCAACATACAGTCTGATCTCGACAGCGATGAATTGACACTAAAGGACCTAGTACAGTCTTACTTAGACCGAATCGAAGACACTCGCCATCTCAATATCTACATTGAAGTATTCGGAGAAGAAGCCCTAGAACGAGCAAAAACATTGAGCCAAAAAACAACCGACAAGCGCGGTAAACTGTATGGTATGGTCATCGCCATCAAAGATGTGTTGTGCTATGCCAAACATGAAGTCACTGCTGCTTCCAAAATCTTGCAAACCTTTGTTTCGCCTTACTCCGCCACTGCTATACAGCGACTATTAGATGAGGACGCCGTCATCATCGGGCGTGTCAATTGCGATGAGTTTGCGATGGGTTCTAGCAACGAACACTCTCATTACGGCGTCACTCGTAATGCTGCCGACGAAACCAAAGTACCTGGTGGTTCTTCGGGTGCGTCTGCTGTCGCTGTACAAGCTAATACCTGTTTGGCATCTTTGGGTTCAGATACTGGAGGCTCTGTGCGACAGCCGGCTAGTTTTTGTGGCGTCTATGGATTGAAGCCGACTTATGGTCGTATTTCTCGATATGGATTGTTGGCGTATGGTTCTTCTTTCGACCAAATCGGGGTGTTGTCGCAGTCGGTCAGGGATGCTGCCTTACTGCTAGAAGTGATGGCTGGACAAGATGAATTTGATAGTACGGTCAGTGAGCGTAAAGCTCTGAATTACAGCCAATCGCTAACATTCAGCGGTAAAGCCAAAATCGCTTACTTCAAAAGTGCGCTAGAGCATGAAGCATTGGATGAAGAAATCAAAAGTGGTCTACAAAACTGGATAGCCAAAGCTAAAGCAGCCGGACATGAAGTGACTGCTGTCGATTTTGATTATTTGGACTATATCATTCCAGCCTATTATGTACTAACCACTGCTGAAGCCTCTTCCAATCTATCGCGCTACGACGGCATCCGATATGGCTATCGCAGCGAAGCGGTCAATAGTCTACAAGAAACCTACACCAAAAGCAGAACGGAAGGATTTGGGCTGGAAGTGAAGCGTCGCATCATGCTCGGTACATTCGTATTAAGTTCCGGCTACTACGATGCTTACTATACCAAAGCACAGCAAGTCCGTCAGCTGATTTGGCAGCGCACCAAAGCTATATTTGATGAGTACGATTTCATCTTGATGCCGACTGCTACGACGACCGCTTGGGACATAGGTGCACTCGATAATGATCCTGTCGCTATGTATCTCTCCGATTTATTTACCGTCCACGCAAATATGGCAGGCATTCCGGCAATGGCTTTTCCATTGAGGCAGCATAGCAATGGATTACCCATCGGTATTCAGTTGATGGCGAGTCGGTTTGAGGAGGAGAAGTTATTGGCATTTGTGGAAGCTCAGAACACATTCTAGCTCTCCAAGCTCTGCTACCGTTTATCAATCGCTAAAGTCACCGCCACTGCACTGTTGCTACGCACGGCACTTTCAAACTGAATATTGCCATTCGGCGTCGAGAATTTTGGATTGTTGAGCAAGCGACTGCCTAAAGCATCATTGACTTTTCCGGCGAAGGTATTTTTACTACTCGCATTGATTTGTCGATTCAATTGATCGAAATTCAAGGGCTCTTTACTCACGACAATGCTGATCCAATCTGTTGAACCTACATCATCCGGTACCATAGAATAATCATTCGGAAAAATGCGCGTCCCGGTGATGCCACAATAAGCAGAATGCTTCTCGGTATAAGGAAAAAGTACATAGCTAGAACCATCCGTTTCCTCCCCAAAAATATATGTGTAGCAGTCAATAGAATTGGCGAAGGCGACCTTGAATTTTTCGCCTCTGCTGAGTGGTCGTTGCGTGCTGAAAATGCCGCCGCTCACTTGCTGTAGTGGCACATTAGTCTGCCCTTCATTCAGCAATAAAGCAAACTGAACTGCTAGTTTATTAGGATCAACATTTTGGGCAGTCCCCATTGGATACGCGCCATACGCTTCTTTGACGAAATACTCAAAATCATCATAACCAACCCAAACGATTCCATCTTTCCCCCAATCATTGCCCCAGCTATTCATGATCTGAAAAGCACCTTCACCGCTCAGGGCAGTGTCATCATAACCGATGACACACATCGCATGACCACCCAGACCGCGACCGCTCATGTCCTGTCGCGTCGGTTGCCATACTTGCTGTCCTTTCATGCCATACGTAAAGCTCTTTCCCACCATCATACCAATGACAACCGGAGAACCTGCTGCCACGTACTGACGGATAGCATTGATGTCTACTTTATAGTTATTCGCGCCTTGTGATAGTCGTTCGTAGCCTTTGATACGAAACTGCGAAGCTTGGCGTTTTTCGGATTCGGTGGGCTGCATTCGGCAAGAGCCTTCATTGTACTCAAACTCTGAAAACGGCAGCGCACCTTGCTTCATCATCGTCTCCATGGCATAATGTAGGTATGTTCCTTGACAACCTTCAAAGGCGATCTGATTGTAGATATAAGAAGGACTGAACATCGACTGCCGAGGCGAATTTCCCGTTTGTCGACTATGCAAAATACTACGCGCTGCATAAGCGGCTGCCCAACCTACACACGATCCCTGACGCCCTTGATTCAAGCGTGGCGGTGCATATTCTAGTAAAGATATCCGCGCTGGACGGCTATTCCTGGCTTCTGCTAAGGAAGCATAAACCAGCCGTTCATCATATGCTTCTTGGTTGGGCGAAAAGCCTAGCGAATACTCCCAATCCTGCGACGGCGCATCCGTAGAGCTATCTACCGGACCTAAAAATTGATTCATGAAGTCACCGCCGGACATGAAATAAAAGATCGCCCCGATGATAAGGATAGGAATGAGGAGTTTGGGTTTTTTGAAGATGAAAAGCAGTAAGAAAGGAAGCATCCGACTCAGTCCTCCACCACCGCCACCGGGTTGTGGATTGTTCGGTCGATTGCGTCGGGGTTGCTGCTCGTCTTTGTCCATTCGAATGGGCATGGTGTTGTCGTTTTAATCTGCGAAATGAATGGTTGATAGGATATACATTACATCAAAAATCATTTTTTTTACCTAAAATTCACTCTTAAAATGAAACTCAATTTCTGGATGATTTTCCTGTGCCATCTGTAATGTCCAAGCACTTTGCGCTAAAAAGACCCAATTGCCATATTTGTCTTTTGCCATATCATTTTTGCGACGCTGCAAAAATTCAGTCAGTGCTTTGTCGTCATCTGTCGTGATCCAACAAGCTTTGTGTAAGCTGACTGGCTCATAAGTGACAGATGCGCCGTACTCGTGTTTTAGGCGATATTGAATGACATCAAACTGGAGTGCGCCGACCGTACCGATGATTTTGCGCTGCGTATTTTCTTTGATGAACAACTGCGCTACCCCTTCATCCATCAACTGAATCAGTCCTTTGTTGAGCTGTTTTTGCTTCATAGGATCGGCATTATTGACGTAGCGAAATTGCTCGGGCGAAAAGCTGGGAATGCCTTTGAAATGTAACACTTCACCGCCGGTCAGTGTATCTCCGATTTTGAAATTGCCGCTATCGTATAGCCCGACGACATCGCCGGGAAATGCATCATCGACAACTTCCTTTCTGGACGCCATGAAAGTCGTGGGATTGGAGAATTTCATTTTTCGGTTTTGCCGGACGTGCAGATAGTTCGTATTGCGCTCAAATTTTCCGGAGCAGACCCGCAAGAAAGCAATACGGTCGCGGTGCTTGGGATCCATATTGGCATGAATCTTAAAAACGAATCCGGCGAACTGGTCTTCTTTTGGATTGACTTGACGCTCTTCTGTGACACGCGGTAGGGGAGAAGGAGCGATTTCGACGAAGCAATCTAGCATTTCTTTGACCCCAAAATTATTGATGGCACTGCCAAAAAAGACCGGAGACAGCTCGCCTCTCAAGTAAGCTTTCTGATCGAATTTGGGATAGACCTCTTCTGCCATCGTGGCTTCTTCTCTGAGCTCTTCGGCAGCCTCTTCGCCTATGTATTTTGCTAGTTCAGGATCGTTCAGGTCATCGAAAGCAACAGACTCTCCTTCGGCTTGCTTGCCGTGCGCTTTGAATAGCACTAGACTTTTTCGGTAGATGTCATAAACACCCTGAAAACGATAGCCCATACCGATCGGGAAACTCAAAGGGCAGACGGTCAGTCCTAGTTTTTGCTCTATTTCGTCCAACAGATCAAAAGCTTCTTTTCCCTCTCTATCCAATTTATTGATGAAAACAATGATGGGCGTTTTGCGCATCCGACACACTTCGACTAGCTTTTCGGTTTGTTCCTCCACGCCTTTGGCAACATCAATAACGACAATCACGCTATCGACGGCGGTGAGCGTACGATACGTATCCTCTGCAAAGTCTTTGTGACCGGGTGTATCGAGGATATTGATTTTCATGTCACGATACTCGAATCCCATGACAGAGGTCGCTACAGAAATCCCTCTCTGCTTTTCGATCTCCATAAAATCGGAGGTGGCAGTTTTCTTAATTTTGTTGGATTTGACGGCTCCAGCTGTCTGAATCGCGCCACCGAATAGCAACAACTTTTCCGTCAGCGTTGTCTTCCCGGCATCCGGGTGACTGATGATACCAAAAGTGCGTCGTTTATTTATTTCTTGTGTTAAATTGCTCATTTACTCTTCTACTTCTCGATAAAGTCAACGCATTCTATTTGCGCTGAACAATACCCAACTAAATTCAATCAGATAAATATGGATAAAAACTTGATGCAAAGGTAAGTATTTAGCCCTACTCCTAGGGCGCAGGTGAAGAACGAACTTGATGAATGAAATTTGAGTTTCATTTTTTATGATCGCACTTCTAAATCGCACCAAGCAATTGTATCGACGCATCGTCAATAGCATTGCCTTTTATCCTTCATTGATTACTTTTCTCTTCGCGGTCACTGCCTTCATTGTAATGTGGGTGGAAAAGTATAAGGTGACCTCTTGGATGCTAGACAATGTTCCTAGTCTGGTGGTCAACAATACAGATACGGCACGCACATTATTGAGCACTTTCATCGGCGGTTTGATTTCATTGACGGTGTTTAGTTTTTCGATGGTCATGGTGACGCTGAACCAAGCGGCTGCCAATTTCACGCCACGCCTCCTGCCCGGCATCATTTCCAATACACGACATCAAGTTGTATTGGGATTTTACATTGGTTCTATTTTGTACTGTATTGTCGTTTTGTTGAGTATCGTACCAGACGGAGATGCGTATGAGCTGCCGGGTCTAGCGATTTTTATAGCTATTGCTTTGGGGATTATGTGTCTTATTTTGTTTGTCTATTTCATTCATTCTATTTCTCAGCAAATCAGAGTTGACCAGATTCTGAGTCGCATTATGCAGCGAACGACGGAGCGATTGAAGTATTTGAACAAGAAAGAGGAAAGACAGCGCAAAAGTGTCTCTCCTGATAGCTCGGACTGGTCGGTCATCAACGGTCAGCGATCTGCCTATTATCGCGGTGCGGATATAGAAGCTTTGGGCAATCTGGCGCGAGATTATGATACCGTTTTTCATATCCTCATTCTCAGTGGGACGTATGCCATGGAGGGATTGCCGATCTTAAAATCAGAGAAACAACTAGATAAAGACCAATGTCAAAATGTACGCTCCTGCTTGATTTTTGGAGGGGCAGAGTCAGTTGATGAAAATTATACAGTCGGGTTCAAACATATCACAGAAATTGCAATGAAAGCAATGAGTCCCGGTATTAATGATCCTGGTACTGCTTTGAATGCGATTGATTATTTGACGCATCTATTTGCCATCCGAATGACTATCAACGATGAAGCACACTATCAAGACGAAGACGGTAATCTGCTGATTCATGAAGAAGCGATGAACTTTAGCGACTTGCTACATGATACGCTATATTCCATTGGGCTATACAGTAAAGAAAACGCTAAGGTCATGCAGCGACTCATCCACATGATTAATACGCTTCAAGCAATACCCGCTGAAAAAGAATCTTACTATACTGACTTGCGTCGAGAAGAGCAGCAAATGAAAAAGCTAGCAATGCAGTATACCGATGATTTTGTGTCCAATGCCAAACAGCTTAGATTGCCTTAAACAATAGAAGGGAATGATTTAAGTCACCCCCTTCTATTATATCGATTCATTAAATCATAAAATCATCTATCGCGTTTCGATATTCAGTATCTTGATCTCCACGCGCTGATTTTTTCGTCGTCCTGCCATCGTCCGGTCGCTGGCGATGAGTTGCCGTTTTCCATAGCCTTTGTACTCGATTCTATCTTCGCTTATGCCTTTTTTGACTAGATAGGCAGCTACGGCTTCTGCTCGCGCACTGGACAAGCTATCACAGAATGGATGATCGGGGATGCCATTGGTATGTCCGCCGACTTCGATGGTGACGTCTTCATTTTCATCCAAAAACTCATAAACTTCATTCAAAGCCTCAAAAGATGCCTGACGGATATCCGCTTTGTCTGCTTCAAAGTACAAACGATCCAACCGAATCTTTTTGCCTGCCGTCAACTGAGATCGCTGTATGCCACCTAGCGTTTTTGTGCTCGGTGCTTTGACAGGTGGCGGTGGTGTTGTCACGACAGTTGGGTCTTTTTTGGTCGGTGGCTCAGGGGTTGGTCGCGGTGTAGGCGGTGGTGTATTGACTGGTGGAGCAGGCGTGAGTTGCTCATCTGCGATAGGCTTTTCTGCGGGGATGGGTTCTTCACCATCGCATGGTACAACGCGGATATCCGTAGCATTATCCAAAAGAATATTGCCATTATATGGAGCTAGAATAGGCGTCTTATAATACGCCTCAAACATAATATAATAGTAGTCCTTGTCCGGCTCAAATTTGAAATCGCGTCTCAGCCAACGTGTATTGGTAATCTCTTTCGTCTCTCCCAATAAGAAAGCTCGATTGCAGTAAGAGTTGCCTGCCCAAATACGGAGACGACAAGGCGTGGCATAGTTGGCGGATTCATTAGTGATACGACTTTGACTTCTATACAAAATAGATCTAGCGATATGAATGCTAAATTCATAACATTTTCCTCCTTTCAAAGGCATCCGCAGTCTTTGACCTACTGCTTCCCACGTCTCATTATCCCGCACGACCAGTCCTAGATAGGTCGTTTTATCAAAAGCTACATTGGTCACCTTGAACTCGCCGCCCGACTGTGCCGGGTGTACATCGGGTGGTGATTCATTTTTAAATCCACAATCATACCAGCCTTTAGGAGTATAACTGTGACGTGCAAAATCCTCAAAAGATGGGTTTCGTAATGATATAGTGTCTTGTGCTGACAACAAACTCGTGTACGATAAGCAGATCGTCAGAACAAACAAAAAAGATTTAGTCATAGTATCAAGTTTAACGAAAACGCTGCTGCCGCTTTCATTCAAATAGTACTTCAAATAGATAATGATGGTTATATGGAGAACTGGAGTATGCTGTCATAGTTGATGTGTTTCCACAAGATGACAGCAAATTATTGTACTAACGAATTATGACGTACCAATTGTTTTAATTTTTGGGTAAAAATCCGATTGTGGAGAAAGAGTGACAGACCATTATCAAGCAGAAAGTATCGCTGCTGCCAATGTTTTCCAAGAAAAACGCTGTTTTTCCTGCTGTACGCCTATTTTCAGTTGGTCGCTACGATCATGACGGTAAAAATCCACAATGGCATCTGCGATAGCGGTAGCATCGACTGGGACGACATAGCCACTTTTGCCATCTGTTACGATTTCGCCGAGTCCGCCTACATTGGTGACGATCATGGGGCGGTTGAAGTGATAGGCAATCTGAGAAATGCCACTTTGCGTCGCTGTCTTGTATGGTTGTACGACTAAATCAGCCGCTGAAAAATAGTAGCGTACTTCTTCGTTGGAGATGAAGTGAGTGTGGAGTTCTAGTAGATCGCGGATACCTAGCTGGTCGATTTGTTCCTGATAAGGTGCTTCATCTCCATAAAACTCTCCGGCGATGATGAGTTTGACGCCTAGTTGTCGGATGCGCTCATCGCTCATGGCGTTCAGCAAAATATCCAATCCTTTGTACGCTCTAATGAAGCCAAAAAAGAGTAGATAGGGTTGCCGAGGATTGAGATGGAGATGGGCTTTAGCGGATTCAGGCGTTTCTAATTTTCCATAGTGATCGTAGATAGGATGTGGAGAGACAGCGACAGATTTTTGAGGCGCGAAGTTTTTGATCTGTGCAGCGACGGCATCGGAAAGGGTAACAAAAGCGTCTACTTGATCGGTGAAATACTGTGCAAATAATCGGTCACCGGGTCGTTTTTCATGTGGTACGATATTGTGAATCAATCCTACGATATGCGTCTGTTTGTTCTTTCGGACTTGTCTCAAAATCGTCCCCAAGCTCGGTCCCATAAAAGGCAACCAAAAGACACAGATCGCGCGGTCATAATTGGTGCGGCAGATGCGATTGCCGACTTGCCACCAGTTGAGTGGATTGACAGAATTGATGCTGACTTCGATGTCTAAATGTACTGGTGCAGGGTCTTCGGAATATTGTGTTTTGCCCGGAAATAGGAAATTGGGATACTGAAGCGAAAAAGTGTAAATCTTGACTTCATGCCCCATGTCTTGCAGTACCGACGCCAATCGCTCACCAAAAGTAGCAATGCCGCCACGTAGCGGATAAGCGGGTGTGATGAGTGCGATCCGACTCACAACAATCCTATTTTTTCTTCGATTAAATACTGATTGCGATCACTCGCGCTACGTGTAATCAGTTCTGCCAAAAAACCAGTCACAAATAGTTGTGTCCCGATAATGACCGCCAAAATACCCAAAAAGAAAAGCGGACGATCAGCAATATGATAAATTTCGTACACCAATTTGGCGATACTCAAATAAATCAAGATCCCAAATCCAAGAAAGATGAAAATAGAACCCAATGTCCCGAAAAAGTGCATTGGATTTTTGCCAAATCGACCCAAAAAAGAGACCGATAGCAAATCTAGAAATCCACTCAAGATGCGCTTCGCTCCAAACTTCGTCACGCCATATTTTCGAGCGCGATGCTGCACTACTTTTTCGCCTATTTTTCTAAAGCCTGCCCATTTGGCTAGCAGTGGAATATAGCGATGCATTTCGCCATAAACTTCTATGGACTTGACGACGGAGTTTCTGTAAGCTTTCAGCCCGCAATTGAAATCGTGTAACGGAATGCCGCTCGTCGTGCGCGTCACCCAATTATAAAACTTGGAAGGAATGGTCTTGCTGAGTGGGTCATAGCGTTTTTTCTTCCAGCCAGACACCAGATCATACTTTTCTTCCTGTATCATACGATACAATTCCGGTATCTCATCTGGGCTGTCTTGCAGATCGGCATCCATCGTGATGACCACATCCCCATTCGCTGCCTGGAAGCCGGTATTCAGTGCGGCTGACTTGCCATAGTTGCGCTGAAATTTGATGCCTTTGACGCGATCATTTTTTTGGGACAACTCCTCCACTATCGCCCACGAACGATCTGTGCTCCCATCGTCTATCATAATGATTTCATAGTCGAGTTGCTCCTTTTCTGCAACTCGTCTGACCCAAGCTTCCAATTCCGGTAACGACTCATCCTCATTGTAGAGAGGAATGACAATAGATAGATCCATACACAACTAAAATTCTGATTCGGTAAAGGGGCAATTAAATTGTTCCAATAACTGATTTCGCTGTCTAATTAGTACGTGTTCATTTTGACAGTACTCAATCAGCCGATTGTTATTGAATCTGTTTTGAGATGCAAAGGTCTGAAAAGATTTGGAAGATTTGATTTTTCGTGAAGAATAAGCGTTGAAAAATGAAAATGCTATGTCTAGCTATTCGTAGATTGGCGGCGGCGGTGTTTCAACAACTCCATATGATCTACCAATCGCGAAAACGGGACGATATTCTTTCAGCATTTCATTCACTAAAAATACTTCATCGTAGTTGTCTCCTGCTTCTATTTTTCGTTTGTGAGCAATGGAATGGAATCTATAAACATCATATAGCCTTCATGAGCAGCAGACATAATCTGCGTAGTAAAGCCAGAGTTGATTCGACCCTCAAATAGAAATTGGATCAATAAAGGGTAAGGACGATCTGTATTGAAAAGTCTTTGACTCACTTTATCACGAACAGTATTTTCATTCATCCATTGCTGTTTGTAAAATACTTCTTTCCCATCGGCTGAAAACTCAAAATCGATTCTGTAACGACTGGACAATGGAATAGCACACAGTAGATCATTTTTCAAACTTGTATGCCCGATAAGCGGCACACCATAATTACCAAAAACGGCGATCAAAGGCGTATCGACATAAAAAATTGGGGCTCATAGGAGAATGTTGTGGAGATCAAAGAAATTCGATCAAGACCCTAGTACGAAAGGCTTGAAAATCTCTGTATCCAAAAGCCCTACGTTTCATCATTTTGATTTTATTATTGATTCCCTCGACGATTCCGTTGCTC
>JBCDHX010000144.1:0-15214 GCA_038749535.1 Bacteroidota bacterium | reverse complement strand
TGGGGCAATGCCAAAATGAATAGCCCGTCGGCTTTGCCTGTCCCGACTCTCGGGGAGACAAATACCATGCTCATGTCGCTGAAAAATTGAATCATTTGATAAATCAAAGAGCAAAAAGGAATTTGATGCGTTTGCCCTACTTTTTGCTCAACCCAAATATGGTCAATAAAACTTCTCGTATGCTGAGTGTAATAACGATGGCAGAGTAGGTAGAAAATAATGATAAGGGCAGGTAGAATGGGGTTTAGAATTGCTATGTGAAACACGAGATTTGATATAGCTAAAATGCTCAAAGTGGCAACCGCCGCTACCAAAAACGAGCTAATGCGGTATAGCTTCACTTTTATACCGATTTTCTTGAAAGCGCTGCTGATTCTTCCGCTAAAATTCATGTGGATGACGATAAACAGATCTTTCAGAAGTAGCTTCAGAAATTGCACATCATCGTTTCTAAGTGAAAATTGATTGTAGCCAATGAGATAAATGATTGATAATCAGATAGATAATTCATTACTTCATCCCTACCTCCTCATCCTCGTCGAATGCATCATCTTCAATCGCCAGCCATCCTCCGTCGGTATAGCAATGGCACTTTCTAACCAGCTCGCTTCGCCCACCAAACTATCCGCCTGCATAAATTCTGCATAGTTGTAGTAAGCGATATTGATGACGTCGCCATATTTGTCGATAGCGATATAGTCCATTTTATTGATGCGCTTTGGGCGATTAGGATTTTGTAGTTGTCCACGCATATACTCTTTGATGCGATCATTATCCCATACTTCACCATTTTCCAAAATGATGAAATCATCCGTATGGTATTGACTGATTTTAGTAGAATCGACGCCGCCCCAAAGATCATCGAATGCGCCTTGGATAAGAGCTTTGGCGGTCTGCTCTTCTTCAGCGGTGAGTTCATTAGAAGTTTCAGATGTAGGCGTTTGACAAGAAAATACGACGAATGATATGATGATAATAAATGTGTATTTCATTGTTGTGTTTTAGAATGAACGGGAATGCCAAATTACAATTTTTCTGTTAGCTCATTTTGATAAACATATTTATTTAAAAAGTTGTATTTCAAAACAAAAAACTTAAATTTGTCAACAAATAGTTTCATAATTACCGTGAAATAAAAAATCCGCCTAAAGCGGACGAGTTGGTATTGTTGAGAAAAGCTCGAAAAGGCTACTATTTTCAATACGTTTCCTTTTCGAGCTTCTCTCAACACTCAGAATACCAATTTTTTATTGAACTCATATTGTTGTCTTGACGAATCAGAAACAACCTGTTGCATTCTTAGATCGCCCCATCGAGTACTTGAAAGGCGTGGGGCCAGTAAAAGCAGAACTGCTACGCACTGAGTTACGCATTTCGACTTTTCGGGATTTGTTGTATCATTTTCCATTTCGGTATGTCGATAAAACGAAATTTCACGCCATCAGAGAGATCGGTGAGGATAGCGGAGAAGTGCAAGTGCGTGGTGTACTGCGTCGGTTGAGTGTAGTGGGAGAGGGGCGAAAAAAGAGATTAATTGGACGCTTGCGAGCAAAGGATGGAACGATAGATTTAATTTGGTTTCGAGGTATTCGGTATTTAGAAAAACAATTATTGATCGGTTGTGAGTACATCGCTTATGGACGCGTCAATTCCTTCCGCAACCAAATGAGCATCCCGCATCCAGAGCTTGATCTGGTCAATATGGAGAACCAAACCACGGCAGCTTCCTTCGCGCCCGTTTATTCGAGTACCGAAAAACTGACGACCAAAGGACTAGATATGAAAGCGCGGCGCAAACTGATGAAAACGCTGCTCGAAAAGATGAAACCGGAAGATATTCACGAGCATCTGCCGGACTATATGATTCAGAAATTTCGCTTCCCGAATTTATATGATGCGCTTCATTGGATTCACTTTCCCAAAGACGAACGGCAACTACAAAAAGCACAAAATCGCCTCAAATTTGAAGAGCTTTTCTTCTTGCAACTGCGCTTGCTACGCATCAAAAAGTCAAGACGCAATGCTCTGAAAGGACACGTCTTTCCGAATGTTGGGCAATATTTCAACACCTTTTATAGCGAAAAACTACCGTTTGAGCTGACTAGCGCACAAAAGCGCGTTTTGAAAGAAATACGACAAGATCTAAAGCTAGGTGTACAGATGAACCGGCTGCTGCAAGGCGATGTGGGAAGCGGAAAAACGATAGTTGGTTTGATGTGTATGCTGATGGCATTGGACAATGGATTTCAAACTTGTCTGATGGCGCCGACGGAGATTTTGGCACAGCAGCATTATCAGTCGATCAGTGAATATCTGGAAGGTATGGACATCACAGTCGAGTTCGTTTCCGGCAGCATTGGGGCTAAAACAAAGAAGCGAAAAGCTATTTTAGAGCGACTCGTCAGTGGCGAAATTGATATTTTGATCGGCACACATGCTTTGATCGAAGATCCAGTCGTCTTCAAAAATCTGGGATTGGCGATCATAGACGAACAGCATCGTTTTGGTGTCAAACAACGCGCCAAATTGTGGCGAAAAAGCAAACCTTTTCCACCGCATGTACTCGTCATGACGGCGACTCCGATTCCGAGAACGTTGGCGATGACATTATATGGTGATTTGGATGTTTCGGTCATAGATGAATTGCCGCCGGGACGAAAGGAAATCAAAACCGTCCATAAAAATGACAATCACCGACTGCGCGTCAATGGATTTATGCGCGAAGAAATAGCCAAAGGGCGACAAATTTATATCGTCTATCCGCTCATCGCTGAATCGGAAACTCTGGACTTAAAGAATTTGGAAGAAGGTTATGAGGCAATCAGCCGAGAATTTCCGTTGCCGGAGTATAAAGTCAGCGTTGTTCATGGCAGAATGAAGCCAGCGGACAAAGACTTTGAGATGCAACGATTTGTGAGTGGAGAAACGCAAATCATGGTCGCCACAACAGTCATCGAAGTCGGCGTCAATGTACCCAACGCTTCTGTTATGATTATCGAAAATACCGAGCGATTTGGGTTGTCGCAGTTGCATCAGTTGCGCGGTCGAGTAGGGCGTGGCGCAGAGCAATCGTACTGTATTTTGATGACTGGATTCAAACTGAGCAATGAAGGACGCGAGCGCATCCAAACCATGTGCCGCACCAATGATGGTTTTCAGATTGCCGAAGCAGATTTGCGGCTGCGAGGTCCAGGAGATTTAGAAGGAACGCAGCAAAGTGGCATTCTACAGCTCCGTTTGGCAGACATCGCCAAGGATACTAATATTCTGACGACAGCTAGAGAAGTGGCTACCAGAATATTGGAAGATGACCCAAAATTGGAGAAAAGGCATCATCAGCCGTTGCGTGCTTATTTGGAGCGATTTGAGCGGCGGATTAAGAACTGGGGGAGGATTAGTTAAGCAAGATGTACGATTTCGGATGTTGGATTGCCCTCATAGCAAGCTCAATATTAATAGTATGAGTTCTAGTCCATTTCTATTCCAAAATCCCCAATGATTAGCATTGTTCTCCCTCCACTAACTCAAAAAACGTATCCTCAAAATCAGCATCGCTATGATTGCAGGGAAAGTCTTTTTCGATCAATACATTCAACTGCTCACCATCTGCTAGATCGAAAGTATAGTTCAAACCCACTTCATTTGAATTGACCCAATTTTGGACAACAGTTGTCGGAATACTCACTAGGACTTGATGTGCCTGATAGGTGCAATCTGGTACAGCTGAGGTGGACATACTGAGCATAAATTCCAGTGACGTGCCACCCGGAAAGCCAATCGACTCGGCGACTTTTCCAGTATCAGTTAATTTTTCTAAATCGGACTTTCGGACTCTCAGTCGAATGCTGTTCGTAACACATCTTAGCTTCATGATGAAATAGGTATTGAATCAATCATTGTTTTGGGCTGAAAACTCGACAGCGGTGCTTCGCAAGTCGGGCAAACATAGGACAAAGGCAAATTTTCAAACGGCGTACTGACCGGAATGTTGTTGAATGGATCGCCATAACGTGGGTCGTAGATGGTCAGGCAGTGTTCGCATTGATGGACATTGCTGATGGGCTTTGGCGCAGGTGACTTCTGGATATTGAGAGTTTCTTGACGCTCGGTATTTTCATTGAGTTGCTCGAAATAAAGACGACTGAGTTCCATCAGAATACCTGGCAATTCGATCTTATCGACATCCTGCACATACGTTTTGTAGTGCAAGCTATTGGGATCGAAATGATTGCCAAACTGAACGTTATACGTGGGTCGAATGTCGAAGTCTTTTGCAATCTGTGGCTTTGGATTTCGCTCAATAACAATAGATGTAAATTTCTTAGAATAAGCACTGTTGATCGCAAAGGTCAAGCCATACGTGCTAATGTCGTTTTGGTCAAAATTACGTACCAAAAACTTCTTTAACTCCAACGCCTCTGTATCATTTACTGGCAAATGCCAATTCAACTCCAAAGAAGAATGCCGTACATTGATCCCCCAACTTCCCAAAAACTTTTCCCACTTCAACTTATCCGCTCTCGGAATACCTTTGATGATAAACGACTTCCAAGGCGTCAGGCAGATCTTTCCAACTTTAGACTCCAAACACAAGTCGCACATCGCTTTCAGAAAAGCAATATCGTATTTGTTGTTGCGCCAATACAAACCCAACCAATAGTTGTTCATCCCCATTCGGTTCATGCCTTCATAGTATGGAAACGGGTAAAATGGAATGCTCAGACTTTCGGCTATGGTTCGGTTGTTGGTATCGACACTCCGACTAATGAATTGAAACAGACCTTCCAAATCATCGAAGTCCTCAAAATTCTCTTCTATCGCTTGTGCAATAGTGGCAATATCCCAAGTATGAATCAGCGCAGGATAATAGTCTTTGCTTTCGTAGTCCGGCAAGTCCAAATGTAGATACCAATAATCCATCTGTTTGGAGGCAATGAAATTGAGATTTCCAGTGAATAATGGCACAAGTCGTTGCTGCGGATCGGTGATGTTGATCTCTAAAGTCGGTTTGTATCGAAACTGCCCCAAGACATTCAAATAGGTCGTTCCGGTCAACCAAGACACCGAACTAAACACATCTGCCGACGCATACGAAGACATGATATTTTGATATTGCTTCTTCGACAATTCCTCTACATCAAATTGCGGAAATTTTGGGTCAACCACTTCCAGTTGTGGTGTTTTTGGAAATAAAATATCCTGCCGCGATCCAAAGTGAATATAGTCCAGCCCGCACTCTGTCACCAAATCGGTGATCTGCTTCAGTTCGCTGGGCGATAGGACACCGCCTTTGATAAGTATTCTGCAAAGTTCGTTCATAAATTTTTTTGTTGAACTGTTGAACTGTTGGATTGAAAAGTCTGATAGAAATGCGCATTTCATTTAAAAATGGAGAACACGTATTGACAGTTTTACAATTTCACAGGTTAACAAAAACAAAATTACGAGAGGTTCTCCTTCAACACCGCCTTCACCTCTAGCTTGCAACTGCCACAGCCCAATCCGGCACCCGACAGCTCACACAATTGCTTGAAGTCGGTACAACCATTTTGGATATGTTGTTCCAAGTTGCCGACGCCGACATTATTACAAGAGCATAAGAGTCTGCCGATGACCGGAGCTTTGTTGCTGCTGCCGCGTAGGAGTTCTGTTCGTTTATCTGATAGTTCGATCTTATTTTCGATGAGCGACCGAAATTCTGCAAATTCCGACTTATCACCCATCAAGATCGCCCCGATGAGCAAATCGTCTTTAATGATGCACTTTTTATAGTAGTGCTCTCGCAGATCAGAGAGCACGACCTCTTCATAAGAATTGTCGTTTTTCGGAATCGTGATCTGCCCGATACTACACAAATCCAAGTCCTCAAACCTCAGAATATTCATCAAGGTCGAGCCGGTATAAATGCTAATCAAGTCGCCTGTGATGAAGCGCGCAGCACTGTCAGCTTGTTGTTCGGCAGCGGTAGTGATGCCATAGAGTTGCTGCTGAAATTCGGCAATTTCGCCCATCGCAAAGATGTCCAGATCGGAGGTCTGCAAATACTCGTTGACGACGATGCCGCGACTGGTTTTGAGTTGTATCGACTTCGCCAATTCAATATTTGGGCGCGTCCCAATGGCATAAACAACGGCATGACAATGAATCGTCCGACCACTTTTGAGGCTCACAATAAGATTGGGCGACTCGTCTTCTTTGTAGATCGTACTGATTTCATTGTTGAAGAAAATCGGGATGTCCCGCTCCATGACATCTTCTGCTAATAGGGTACTGGCAGTGGTGTCCAATTGGCGTTCCATGAGTCGAGCGGCGCGTTGCACCAAAGTTATGTTGACGTTGGTGTTGCGTAGCACAGCAGCAATTTCCAGTCCTAAAAGTCCACCACCTACAATGAGGACGTTTTGTTTTTCGAGTGGCAAGTTGGTGGTTTGCAAATAAGTCTTTAGCGCATCTGCATTTTCGCGCCGCCGAATCGTAAAGACCCCTTCCACTTGCATGGGGACGTCTCTAGGTACAAATGCGCGGCTACCTGTCGCCAATACGAGTCGATCATAGGTGTGTGTTCGCCCCCAACTATCTACTACCGTTTTTGCTGTATTATCCACGCTTTCGATGCTGATGCCACGATGCACCAATACGTTCAAGCGTTCGATTTCTTCTTGTTTGATTTTCTGTAACTGTTCCCAAGTCAGATGTTCGCTGACATATTCGGGTAGTAAGACGCGGTTGTAGAAAGGATGTTGTTCTTTGGAAAAGACTTGCAGTTCATCAGTGGTGTTGAGGTCGCGATAAGTTTGGATGAAGCGATAAGCGGCTGCACCTGCACCTACGATTAGAATTTTCTCAGCTGGTTTTTTGAATTTCTTGACCTGAACGGCGGAATACTTAAAGTCCGGTTGTTTGGAACGTGGATCGATCAGCGGATGCGTCAAATTATTGGCTCGCCCAAAGTCGCGTCCCAATATTTTGCCCCAGTGCATGGGTAAAAAAACCACTTGCTCCCGAATGGTATCAGTCACTTTTACTTTGACCTTCACTTCACCACGTCGGCTAGTGATGACTGCCAAATCGCCCTCTTTCATGCCTCGCTTTGCTGCATCTTTAGGGTGCATTTCCAGATAGGGCATATCTATGTGTTTGAGCAATTTATTGACTTTGCCTGTTTTGGTCATCGTATGCCATTGATCGCGAATGCGTCCGGTAGTTAGTACAAGTGGAAAGTCTTCACTAGTGGCTTCGGAAAGATTGAGAATATTGGCAGGTGTATTGAACCAAGCTTTTTTAGAAGGTGTATAAAACTGTTTGTCTTCAAATAAGCGCGGCGTACCGGGATGGTCTTCATAAGGTACTGGATATTGGAATGTCCCTTCTTCTTGTAGCCGATGATGACTCAGACCGGACACGTCGATGTTTGTGCCTTTCGTCAATTGGATATATTCATCATAGACTTCACTGACGCTGTTGTAGGCAAATCCATCATAGCCCATTTTTTGTGCGAATCGCCAAAAGATTTCAGCATCTGGCAATGCTTCGCCCGGTGGTTCTACAATTTTGGACACCAAACTCACGCGCCTGTCTGAGTTGGTCATCGTACCCTCTTTTTCAGCCCATCCGGCAGCAGGTAGCACCAGATCGGCGTAGGCGACCGTGTCGGAGCGATTGGAGATGTCTTGAACAATGACAAACTTGGCTTTTTCGAGGGCGCGTTCGATCAATTTGGAATTGGGCATACTGACGACCGGATTGGTACATACGATCCAGATGGCTTTCATTTTGCCACTTTCGAGGGCTTCAAACATTTTAGTTGCTGTCAGTCCGGCTTCGCTTGGGATACTTTCGACACCCCAAAATTTAGCTACTTCTGCTCGGTGTGTTGGATTGCTGAGTACACGATGTGCTGCTAAAAGCGTTGCCATGCCACCTACTTCTCGTCCGCCCATTGCGTTGGGTTGTCCGGTTAAAGAAAACGGTCCTGCTCCGGGACGTCCGACTTGTCCAGTGAGCAGACTTAAATTAAGCAGCGCAAAATTCTTATCGACACCAATCACGCTTTGGTTGAGTCCCATTGCCCACATCGAAATAAAGCCATTTGCACGACCAATATACTCTGCCGCTAGACGAATATCTGCCACCGAAACACCGCAAATGTCAGCTGCTTTTCGAATAGACATCTGCATGACGAGGGAGCGATAGTTTTCAAAGAACTCCGTATGTGATGCCACGAACTTTTTGTCCCAAAGCTTCGTCTGAATGATGCGTTTGGCGATGGCATTGTAAAGTACGACATCTGTGCCCGGCTTGATTTGCAGATGCAGGTCAGCAATGGCGCAAGTTTGTGTTCTGCGCGGATCGACAACGATGACTTTGGTGAGCGGATTCTTTTCTTTGTGCTGCTCCAATCGCCCAAACAAAATCGGATGGCACCAAGCTGGATTCGCGCCTGCGATCATAAAACAGTCCGCTAATTCGATGTCCTCATAACTAATGGGGACGCTATCTTCTCCAAATGTTTTGACGTAGCCCGTCACTGCCGAGCTCATGCACAGCCGCGAGTTCGTGTCGATATTGTTAGTCCCAATAAAGCCCTTGGTAAGTTTATTGACCAAGTAGTATTCTTCCGTCAGACATTGTCCAGAGACATAAAAACCGACGCTGTTTGGTCCGTGTTTCTTGATGATGGATTTGAATACTGATGCTGCTCTATTCAGTGCTGTGTCCCAGCTCACATCTTCCATCGGATGCTGTCGACTCCATCGCATTTGTGGATGCAGCAAGCGGTCAGATTTGTTTTGTACGGTATAGTGGAGGTTCATGCCTTTGGAGCACAACATGCCTGCATTGACCGGATGATCGGGATCGCCTTCGACTTTGATGCGCTCACGACTGTCTTTTTTGACGATCATGCCACAGCCTACGCCACAGTAAGAACAGGTCGTTTTATGCGATGTGTATTTCATGATAGAACGGAGTACTTGTTGGTAAAGCCATGGATTCAGTGAGCGTCAGAAGTCTAGTCGCTTCTACTCAGATTCTTTGATGAACTGTCGAATTGAGAAATTCGATGAAACGTGATTTGCCTCTTTGGAATGGGTTATTCATTTCCCTATGGCTGGTTGGTTCTTCGATTGCACAATTTCTCAAAAATACAAAAATACTAATGCTCCAGAAAATCAATCAAATGCTTGCCATTAACTGGCTTTTTTGAGAAATGGAAATAGGCGTTT
This sequence comes from Bacteroidota bacterium, assembly GCA_038749535.1. GTDB lineage: Bacteria > Bacteroidota > Bacteroidia > Chitinophagales > Saprospiraceae > JAAUTG01. The sequence continues at coordinate 5,990 of JBCDHX010000144.1, read as the reverse complement.
GCTAGGTAGCACAGGTTCTAGATCTGGTAGTACGTAGTCTTGCGTGTTTGTCAGTTTGCTAACGTCGCCGAGTTCAACTAAGTAGTTGAGAGCTTCGGTACGTACGTGTTTGAAGATTTCATCTGTATTCAGTGCTTTTTTGTCACGCGGTCGTGCGACTTCTATTTTAAAGTCAGGTCCTGGCATTGCATTCGGTCCTGGATTGAGTGGGATGATGCGATCTGCCATGAAGATGCCTTCATCCACATCGTTGGTGATGAGGAGGGCAGTGCGTTTTGGTGACCAAAACCTGCACCTGCTGTAATTGGCTAACCTGCTAGCATATGTGAGCCGTCCAATTGCCCGTCAATGACCTGATCCAAGACATTTTCCAGTTGGATTGTGCTTCTATGGTCACGAACAAACCTTCATTCTCGAAGTAGCCCAATTCTTTGTCAATGGCTAAAGATGCCATATCGGTCAGCTTGATGAAGCCAAATTTTAATTGTGGCTTTTTGATGGCTAAACTATTAGACTTGTTATGCCGCATCTTGATTGACTACATCGGACAAATTTTATTCTGTTCTGCGTTAAAATTTTTAGTCGTAGCTAGGCTATGACTAAAAATTTTGCCTTGTCCAAAATAAAATTTGCTTCGCTTCGCCCTAATCAGCTATGACATAACAAGTCTATTAGCTTTGCTAACATCCGCCTTGACGGTAGTAGTAGATGTGGAGCTACCGCCACAAGTGCAGAGTAAAGTAAGGGCGACGAACGCGATGATATAGTGAAATCTGAATGTCATGATGAGTTGTTGTTCTTTGATGAATGGATGTAGGCGTTGTAGGGTATTTGCTTGTGTTGAGCTTAACGATCGCTTCCGATACTCCCGATCCCGAAAGTTTTCGGGACGGGACAAGCAGGGACAGGTCTCGCGCTTGTCAGTTTCATTTATGGGTATTTGATTATTTCTCTTCCGTCTTCAGCAGAGCAGGCTTGAAAGTAATCATCGTCCATGCCCAGTTATTCAACTTTTGATTGCCGGGACGAAGCGTGGTCAATGTTTCTGTACCGAAAAGTTGAGAGAAACCGACATTGAGTGTAACTGCGGGCGCGAGTTTGACAGCGTAGACCAGATCAATTTCTGTACCCATCGCTTTTTCGAGTTTTTTTACCTTCGCTATCGAGCTGTGTAGAGCCAGTCATGAACTCGTGTACATTGGCGATCAGTGCTCCTTTTTTGAGTCCAAATTTTGTTTTCAAATAAATATCGGTGACGCTGACGCTGCCATTCGCAGGACCGACAAAGAAGTAATCCATGAAGCCGTTGAAAGCGTGATTGGTGCCGTAATCTGGAGAGAAGTTGGTGACATCTGTGGAAGTATCGTCGTCATCTTTGCCAGAGATAAATTCTACACCGACTGTCAGTGGCGTTACAGACATCTAGAAGGTAGCACTCGCACCTGCTAGATAAGCATTGACATTTCGGTCGCCGATCTTTCCAGTCTGATAGTACAAGTCGGCTGCCAGTTTCACCCCACCTACATTGAAGCGTGGAACGACGCCGAATGTCTGCTTATTCGATACCGTAGAATCCGGTTGTTGTGTGCCGGCGTTCGAGGCGAGTAAAGAGAGGCTTCCCTTCTCAAATTTCTTATTGAACCAGACGTACTGTATGGTTTTGTAGTTGCCGCCTACGGTATAAAAATTCGCGCCGGGACGCTGTAAGTAAGCCGGTTCAGTGACGTCATCATCGGTATTGAAAGCAAAACCGGTATGGAGTTTTGTTTTTGACTTTTTGTCATTGTAGATGAAAAGCAAGGCATCGTGACGACGCCCTTGTTGCGCCCATTCTAGCCCACCCAGAAAGCGTTGGTTGTCGTAAGAAATGATCTGCCGACCTGCTTTGAACGAAAATTTATCATTGATAAAAAACTGTCCCTAAGCTTCGCTCAAAAACGCGTTGCCGTTTTCTTGTTTGAAAAATCTGAGGCACTTCTCCCCAAAGTCGAATATCCTGCAAAGACAAGCGCATCTTATACTTAGATTCTGCATAGTCGAGGTATAAACGACTGCGCTTTGTGAATCTTACGAATTAAGTAGTTTAGATGTGCTTCGTTCTTATGACAAGAGAAATCTAAGTATTTATTTTAATTATGTATAAATACTTAAAATTTATTCAAATGAATACATGTTTTAGTGAAGGAGGGTTTCGGCTAAGTTGCTAATTGATTGATTTACATCATATTAGATAAGGAAGTGAAATAGTTTGATTTGAGACAAATACTGATTTTTGTAAAAAGGGTTTCTGTACAAGTCTTATGAGAATAGTGGGATGGTATTTAGAATGCGCGTACATTCAGCGAATCTAGCGCAAAGAATAGCTCACATATATGACTAAATTTCGTAGTGTCACTTGGTGAGTTTCGGTTGGCAAGGTGATAATTTGCTGTTGTACAATTATTTTTTCCATTTCTAGCTTCAAGTAACCAATGAGAGCTGTCTAAGTAGTAATTATCTTCTTCTATGTCAAAAGGCATTGTCCAAAAGCAGTTCTCTTGAAATCCTGTCTGAATGGATGCCCACTGCTCTGCTGTAATTTCTTTCTGAAAGGTGTTGACTAAGGAGTCTTCTCTGAATTTTACTGTGGTACTTATGACAAATTCTTTGACGAAGAGCGTGTAGTTATTCCACCGTTTTTCTGCTCGATAGACTTTAAGAAAATCATAGAGTAGAACAATCACTGATAGTCGATAAGATTCTACACCTTTCTCATGTAAGAATGGTTCTTCTAATCTATCCCAATGCTCTTCGAGTGGATAGTCAGTATTCTTCAATACTGCATTTATTAAGCTGTCATTCTGAATGAGCAATTCGTTTTCCAGTTCGCATTGACATGGTTGAGTTTGGCAACTCAAGAGTAGTAGAATGCAGAAGATTGATAGCAGAAGTGATTTCATAACTTTTAGACTAAAGCGACAACTCCTCCACTTTCTGCGCCAACTCTGTCACATTTTTGACTTCTAATTTTTTCATCAAATTGAAGCGGTGTGCTTCGACGGTGCGGACACTTTTATTGAGCTGTTCAGCAATTTCTTTATTGCTCATACCGGAGAGTACTAAGTCCATGATTTGTCGCTCACGCTTGGTCAAGGAAATTTTGGTAAGCTTGGAGGCAATCGCTAATGGTCTTCGGTTTGGAGTATTGATTTTTTCTAAGTATTTGTTGACAATGACTTTGGAGATGTCGCCACTGTAATACTTTTCTCCTTCATATACTCTATAGATCGCACGTAGTAGTTCCTCTTTGGGTGCATCTTTCAGTAAATAACCAAAGGCATTGGCTTCCATAGATTGCAAGACATACTCTTCTGAGTCGTGCATTGAGAGGACGATGGCTTTGGTGGAGACTCGCTTTTTGGAAAGTTGTGCGATGGCTTCCAATCCATTCATGACGGGCATCCGAATGTCCATCAATACGATATCAGGCTGATGAGCAATGGTTTTTCGGATGGCTTCTTCGCCGTTCTTGGCTTCTTCGATGACTTCGAGGCAGTCGTCGTCTTCAAGTAAGGCTTTGATTCCATCGCGGACTAAAGAATGATCGTCGGCTAGAAGAATAGAAATTTTATTTTTTGCTGGCATCGTTGTAAATGATTAATAACTGACTACTAACTAACACTACTTAGTTTAGTTGGTTGACTCAAAAGGAACATTTACCGTAATCCGTGTTCCTTCGCCCGGCTCAGAACGGATGAATAAGCGTCCATTAATGAAATGAATGCGCTCTTTCATAAAGGAGATACCCATGCCCGAACCGTCTTCTGAAGGTCGATCTCTGTACTCTTCCGTATCGAATCCTGCGCCATCGTCTTCTACTAGAATACTCAGCAACTCGTTGCTATGTGAAAGCGTAACCAAGATATAATTGGCGTTGGCATACTTGATGGCATTGTTGACGGCTTCTTGTGTGATGCGATAGAGATTGGTTTCGATGATAGACTCAAAACGCTTATTAAACTGAGTGCGGTTATGAAATAAGATGCGTTCACCTGTCAATTTACTTAATTCTTGCGCCAATTTAGCCAAAGCAGGCGCGACACCATAATCGGACAGTTCCGGCGGTGTCAAGTTAAAGGTCGCAATCCGAACGCCTCTGATCAAACTTGTCGCGATTTCATTGACTTTTGATAGCTTTTGTTCTGCTTTTTCTTGCTTTTGGATGTTGATGGACTGTAAATTGAAGCGCAGCGCCGTCAGCATCTGCCCAATACCATCGTGCATATCTCTAGCGATGCGTTTTCGCTCTTCCTCTTGAGCCTCAACGACTTGTGAAGATCGTAACTTCTGCTGTCGGATTTGCTCATCGAATTGTGTTTCTTTGAGCGCGACGATTTCCTCCTGCGCTACTTTACGTGCTGTCACGTCAGAGCAAAGAATCAGTAAGTCTTGTTTGACACCTTCTCTGTTAACTGGAACGACCGACATTTCCAGCCAACATTTCTTATCGCCACGCGTCGTTATCTTGACTTCGCTATTCCATATATTGGATCGATTCACTTGAATGAGTTCCTTCAAATATTGTTGTTCGCCCTCTTGCGTGGACATGATTTCCGCAATATTTCCGACGGCTTCTTGCGGCACAATACCCAACAGTGCACAAAATTTTCGACTCAGATAGATGATGTCTCCCTGTGTGGTTGCGCTGGCAAAAAGAGCTGCTTGGTCTAGTGCAAAGTTTAGGGACTGAAGCTCTCGGAGGGAATTTTCTTTTTCCGCATAGAGGGTTTTGACTTTCTCTGCCATTGCACTCGATTGCTGCTCGGCTTGTACCAGATTTTTGATGGTGTGGTGGAGTTGTAATGCTGTCGGTCGAAATAAAAATACCAATTCTGCCAATAAAATACTTAGGGATAGCAATAGCAACCAGATTTCTTTCTCACGTAGACTACTTACTTTTTCCTTTGCTTCTTCGTCAAATTGGAATACGATGTTATTCATATACTCCAGAAAAAAAGGCTCATTCTGTAGCAATTGGTCGATGTAGGTAGAAGTAGATGTCGTGTTGGCTTCATTGATCTGAACAGCAGCACTCAAAGCCTTAGCGCTCTTGACTATGTCTCGATAAATCGGTTTCAGATTCTTGAACATTTCCTGAATAGTAGCACTATTGTTGCCAGGCAATCCTAGAGCGTTATCTCCGTTTTGCAGACCATCATGCGAGGAAGTCCATTGTTGCAGCGTAGCTTCAAAATCGCTCAGTAAACTATCATTTCGTAGCTTATCATCAGCTAGCAATAATGCTTCTTTCGTCAATTTTTGACTCAACATTCGCTGTCGTCCGGCAACATTGACTACCCTTGAGTCACTCAATTGACTTTGCAGATGCCGCTGCACCAAAATCTGACTGATGAGGATAGATAAAGCAATGGCACTCAGCGCAATACTGTACAATCGGCTAAGTCGCCCAAAGGTAAAGCGGTCGAGTAAAGAACGAGTGTTATTCATACAATGCTTGTTGAATCAATGAATAAGCGTGTTTGGAAAGTGACAGTCGAAGAGTAGTGACCTGTCCTTTTCCAGACATTTTCTGCCATGTTTTTTGCAGAATATCAGTGACTTTTTCGTCTGTATGCTTTGCCACAAAAGCATTGAAGTATTGTTCCAAAAAGACCAGGCAAATGACATCTTCCAATGTCTGTGCATCCGCATCTCATTTGAGCTGCCTCTTCAAGACCAGCGACTGTACTCGCTCAATGATTTCTATACAACCCGAAGATAGCTGTCACTCTTAATTTGGGTAAGCACTAGATAATACAGCAGCGAAGCTACAAAGTGGGATTGGCATTTTCTAATGTGTGTGTTCGGTGATAGGGCAAACGCATCAAAAGTATGATAATCAATAGTTGTCGTATGGAGCAAGTGTGGAACACGTTTTACTTAGGTGGCGGATGGCGAAAGGGCAGGTTCGACGGAGGAGTTTGCCATTTCTAGACCTTTTGATTCGTTTT
>JBCDHX010000143.1:0-15250 GCA_038749535.1 Bacteroidota bacterium | reverse complement strand
CAGCCCGCCCAACTGACAGGTCAATATTTTACCTATCTTTATTACTACGTATATCATTGGTGCTTAATGCTTGGTTTCATACAACATTAAGCACTTTTTTTCGCTTCTTCCCTTTTCTAAATGTTTTGTCACCTAGAGTGTTGCTCAACAAATAGATGGTCATCAATCTAAAATAATGACACAAGAGGTCCGATTGGCGGGCGAACCGACTATTTTAGAATTTCCCGTCAACACACCTAATTATCAAAAGAATCCTTATTTCAGTCAACTCGGCGAAAACTTTGGTCAGCAGGTAGGTTTGCGAATTGCTTATTCTATTTATGACCAGAAGAATAGACAGCTAACTCGGCAACAAAAAGAATTAGAATTATTGAACAGCAAGCTACTATATGATCATACGCATCAAAAAGTGAATGCCCAATGGCTACAGATGAAGCTGGAATTAAGAAGTGCTTTCGAGCAATATCAATCGCAATTGAGACGAGTAGAGACTTCTCAGTTGCTGTATGAACAGATTGAGAAAAAATACGGCTTAGGTGTCAGTACGCTACTTGAAAAGAATTTTTCCTTGTTGCAGCTAGAGCAAACTAGAAATAAGCTTATTTACTCAAAATATGATTACTACTTCAAGTTGTTGATCTATCAATTCACAACCACCGGTATATTATATTTATAAATTACATCACCAAAGCCACTCATCGTGCCCTCCCCAATGGAAAATACGAAGTCACTTTAGAAGTCGAAAGTCTAAAATTCCGCGCGGACAGTACTGGTAAGGAAACCGCTATCCCTATCAACGACTACATCGAAATCGGGGTCTACAAAGAAGCCGAGGGCGACCAAAAATATGGTTCGCCCATTTATACAGAATGGAAGCGCATCACGCAGGAAAACAATACGTTCAAGATCATCGTGGATGAAGAGCCGTACGAGGCTGGAATTGATCCGAGGTTTTTGTTGGTGGATCGGATGCCAGAGGATAATTTGAGGCGGGTGGAGGAGAAAGATTAAATCACTGGTCGCCACATGGCTGAGGTGATGTGGCGATTGCTCTGAACTATCTATCTTGCCTGTTTGTTCGTTATCTAAAAAACAATCTTCTATGACAGCGTCCACTGACAAAGCTCAACAAATTCATTTGACTCTAAGTATAGAATTGGTGCAGCAGCTACTAAGCACGCTTTCACTGGAGCAAATGCAGTTAGTAGCTGATCTTTTGCAAGAAGTTATTCATCAAAAAATGGTGGAGAGCCAAAGTGATGAACTATCGAATTACCGAGAGCCAGCTGTGACTATAGATATGGTAGAAGAATGGGAAAAGGAAGAAATTGAAGAGGAAGACAAAGAAGAAATCAGCGAAGAGGAGTTCAACCGTTTGGTGCAAGAAATGTCCTAATGGAAAGGTATATTGTGGACACCAACATAGCTGTACATTATGCAAGAAACGGTAAAGTTTGGGCGTACATAGAAGAACATTATTTTCCTAAAGGGCTAAAAAATCGGTTAGTCCTATCTTTTGCAGCAAAAACAGAGGCAATCAGCTTTTCAAAAGCTAATAACTGGGGAGCTAGAAAAATCGGACGCCTTCAACACCTCTTTAAGCAAGCCGAAATCATTCACTCTAATCACTATAAGCTGTCAGACGCCTACGTCAATATTGACTTGTACAGTCGTAACAAACACAAAAGTCTTCGCCTTCCATCCACTTACACCGCTCGAAACATGGGTAAAAATGATATTTGGATCGCCTCAACAGCTATGGCACTGAAACATCCACTTATTTCTACTGATAAGGATTTTGAGCACTTAGATGGTGTTTTTATCGACTTAATTTATATTGATGTGGAGGTGATTATGAGGGGATGAGATTAACTTTGGTTGGATTATCTATTGGGCAACTTCGCTTCACTTTGCCTTGTTAAAGAGATTAATATATTTGTTGGTGAAAGAAAGACTGAATTTTTATGAATACTATTCAATTGGAAGTGAGTGATGAGATGGTCAAAAATGCAGGTTTGGATGCGCTGAAAGCTAGGCTTTATCGCTTCTTAGAGTTAGAAGAATTGCGTCTATCAGCCTTGCGCATTCAAAAAGCAGTGGAAGCGGCAAGTGAAGATCATGATGCTTTGTTTGAAACGGCGCGTGCGGAGGCTTGGACGAAGTTTAAGGCAGCTAGTAAGGGTTTATCCACCACATTTGCCACCTGCTGAAAAGTATTTTGGAAAGAAAACCTATTTTTTATCAACTAAGTATTCACCCCTCGTGGTTTAATCTTGGGGGTAAGCTAAAGGATTGGTCCTGATGATAGCTTTCAAGAAAATGGACAAGATTAATAAGCACTTCTTCCTTACTCTAATTCATATTTAAAAAATTTATATCTGATGGATAAGTAAAATCAATAATATGTCGTATTATTGCCGTCAGAAAAGATCACTTCACTTAGTTTGAAAAGGAGCGTTTGGTATTCTTAAAGGCAATCAAGCTCACCACTTAAAGCTTTATCTCCGACAAAGCGAGTTATGGTCTCTATTTATTGATACATCAGTCACGATGTGTACATACATCGTTGTACCTATTGATCAATTGACCAAGACCACTCGCTATGATTACACTACTACATCGAGGCATCGCTCTCTGCACTTGCCTGTTCATCATTTGTACACTCACGTTGACAGCTCAGGTTGAGCTAGAGGTCATCATAGATGCCGGAGATGCCAGCTCCACTTGTAATGATGACATACCACCTATAGAACACGTTTGGAGCGTCAACATCGCTGGACAAGGCTGGGTCAATTTTACGCCCGAAGACTTTTGCGCCTCTTTTGCCGAATTACCTAATTTTATTTTTGCCGATACCGTACTTTGCCCAAGCGAAGTTATGACTGATTTTCCCATTCAGTTTCGTGCTTTTGAAAACGATCCAGGCTTAGGCAATCCTTGCAACACCATCAACCCGGACGTCTGCTATGGTGAACTGACACAAACCTTCAATTTTCCTGCGCCAGGCAATACTGAAATTTACACCATGACACTTCCGACAGGTGGTGATATTGAAGGATTTGTGCGATTTAGAATCCGCTCAATGGGGCAGTTCATTGGTGGCTTTAATGATTTGCCTTGCGATGCGATTGATCTAGGTATATTGAATGCAGGTATGGCTATCGGTGATGCCAATCGTAGCATCTTCAACAATTATTGTGGCACATTCACACCGGGTGAACCCAATCCTGCTGACGTCTCCGCAGGTTGGCAAAATGAAGCAGGTGTCTGGTACAAGTTTCGCACAGGTGATAGTCCCGGCGACCGTATTCAGATCATAGCAAATAGCGATCCCGATGAGATCGGCGATCCTTTGTTTTTGCAAATTGGGTTGTATGAAGTGGCTAGTAGAGACTGCTCAGGCGAGTTTAGCTATCTCGGCGGGAGCGGCAGTCGTAGTATGGATTCTTCTTTGGACGAGCGACTTGACTTTACTTGCCATGAACCCCTCCGACCCAATACCAACTACTATTTACTGGTGGATGGAGTTGCCGATTCTGAGGACGACTTGTTTGGCGTCTTTGGTATGGAAGTGCGTGCTTTGACTTACGCTCCTACGATTATTGATACGACGCTATGTGCTAATGAAAGCATCAGTATGTTGGGAAATAGCTATACTGAAAGCGGTCAATACACCGATCAAAAAGACATCGGTTTTGGCTGTGATTCTACTGTTATTTTGAACCTCACGGTTTTGCCACTTTTGACAGCAACTTACACTCAAACTGCGATAGCTGTAGGTGAAGGCGGAGCTAATGGAAGTCTAATCATAAATCCAGAAGGCGGCAGCGGCAATTATGCGATCCTTTGGTCAGATGGAGGAACTGGTGCAGCACGTTCAGATTTGATAGGCGGTGAAATGTATGTAGTTCAAGTCGTGGACGAAATAGGTTGCACTTTTGAATTGATGATTGCTATTGATTTTATTCCATTGATGATGGCTCAGATGGATGGCGATACCTTAGCTTGTTTTGGCGATCAAAATGGTCAGCTTTCTATAGAGATTGAGGGCGGAATGCCACCTTACAACTACAGTTGGCAGAGTCAGACGAATGCTTCTCTTGCTGGCGAAGGTCGTATTCAAACAGCAGATGAACCAATACAATTAATCAATCTATCGGCTGGTGTATATAGCATAACCATCAGCGATCAAATCAGTCCTGATGTTGTATTGACAGGTGTTATTGAGCAGCCGGATGAGTTGGTGGTAGAGGTTGCCGTCGATCAGTCGATCAGTTGCTATGCTGCTTGCGATGGTCGCCTGCTAGTCTCCGCAAATGGTGGAATGTTACCTTATCAGTTTGAGTTTTCGGGTAGAAACGTAATGAATGGGACGACCGCCTTGTTCTCCGATCTTTGCGAAGGTACTTACACGGCATTAATTACGGACGCCAACGGTTGCCAAGTTGAGATGCAGACTACAATAGATGCACCAGAAGAACTGATGATTCATACCTTAGATTTGAAAAATGTCACTTGCTTTGGTGGTTCAGATGGACGTATTTCGCTTGAAAGTAATGGCATTGGCATGCAATATCAATGGAGCAATATGGCAGAAGGCGCAGTGATGGACAACTTGGTAGCAGGCAACTATGAGGTGTTGGCAACTGATGAAAATGGATGCGAACTTAGAGAGACATTTGAGATAACACAGCCGCTCATCCCTCTGGAAGCTAGTATTCAGGTGACTCAAAAAATCAGTTGCGCTGACGGTACTGACGGAAGTCTATCCGTAACTATTGAAGGTGCTCAAGGTACAACTCAATTTGAATGGAGCAATGGCAGCAGCGCAGAACAGCTGACTCAATTAGCCGCAGGTACATATACTTTAACGATCACCGATGAAAAAGGCTGTACCGTCACCACGGAGCAACAACTCACTCAACCCGAGCCGCTATCTTTCAACATCGAAACCAAAGATATCAGCTGCCTAGATGCAGACGATGCGGGGGCTATTGTCATCCAGAACATGACTGGTGGACAACCGCCTTATCGTACTTCCCTAGACGGTATCCTCTTTTCTGATCGCCCTCAGCTAGTTAAGCTATTTGCAGGTACTTATGAGGTCATTTTGCAAGATGCTAATGGCTGCGAACTATCACAATCGGCAACTATTGCAGGACCGCCGGAGATTGTGGTCACATTGGGAGTGGATCAGACAATAGAGCTAGGCGAATCTATTGAATTGACCGCTTTGACGACCAGTACAGCACCTATTTTTCAGTGGCAGAGCGAAGATTCTTTAAGTTGTATGGATTGTGCAACGCAACTTCTACGCCCAATGCAAAACACCATCTATCTAGTAGAAGTCACAGATGCCATCACTCAATGCAGAGCTTCAGCTAGCCTACAAATATTTGTAGATGATACACGAAAACTATATATCCCAAATGTCTTCAGCCCAAATAATGATGGCAAAAACGACTACTTCACAGTCTATGGTAGCGAGATGATTGAGGTCATTAAAAGTATGCGCATTTTTGATCGCTATGGTGCTATCATGTTTGAAGCGTTTGACTTCCGACCCGACGATGAGCTGAAAGGGTGGAATGGACGTTTTAGTGAGCAGAAAGTCGCTGCTGCTGTCTACGCTTATTTCTTAGAAATCACCTTCATCAATGGAGAAACACTGATGTATACCGGTGATGTGTCTTTGGTAAGGTAGCCTGGATATATTACTTATAAACCAATCGATTAGCATTTTGTCTATTTTGAGAAGCTGCATCAGCTGTAGAAGATAATGTTTTAAGATGAAATTTATGCTTCTCGCTCCAGTCCTTTGATACGTTGCGTCGTCCCGATTGATTGGATTTGCTCTTTCAGATATACTGCTTCTTTTTGCTCCAATATACTGAAGTAGAGTACTTTATAGCAGGTCAAAATCAGTCCAAGTGACAAGAATAAAGCCACTACATCGAGGAAGATCAAAATGAATATATCAATGATGTCAAGTGTGGCTTGTGAAAATGGAAAAATCCATGACAACCCCATCATGAGCAAACTTGATACGCCACTATGAAACAAAGTCAAAATAGCGATACTGATACCGATTAAAAATAGAAATAAGCTCAGCGACTTGAAGTAGCCAATGTTGAGCCAATTGGCAAAAGAAAGTCCAGGTGTATGCCTATCCGTCTGCTCGTAGACCGCATATAAATAAACAAAGAAAATTGGTAAGGCAAATAAAATCCACCATCTCGACTGACCAATGAATAGATAAAGTAGCCCAAATGTTCCCAAAAAGACAGGTACACTCAACAGCAAAGAGCGAACGGAGGTCTGAGGCGACAATCGTTTCAGTACTACTGCTACGAAACTACCCATTGCTAACAACATCGCAAAGATCATCCACCAATTGGCATTGATAAAGTACTGCGGTAGTCGCCGGATGTGACCAAAAAAGTATTCAAAAAAAGTCGTTGGCACCAAAGATCGAAAATCAGCTGTGAAGTCATTGGCCAAAAAATAGACCAGCCCAGCATACAAAGCCGTTGCCAATATTGCTGCCCACAGAATCGCGCCAAACTGCTTTCTAAATACCAAAATGCCATCGCCTAGTAACTGAGAAGTCGGTTTGATGACATACCAGTCTATCTGCGACGGTTGTTCTGGTGTCAGTTCGGATTGTCGAGATCGAAAATCGGGTGTATGCTTTGCTTTCCACCATGGATACCAGATAAAATAACCCAAAACCAACGCTAAATTGACCAAAATAAATAGTCCTCTCACCGCATCTGGTAGCTCCGTTTGCCGCGTCAAGAAACCTTCATAAAAAGCAGTCAAAATAATGATGGGTGCGATGCCGATCATAATTTTGAGTCCACGTCTGGCTGATCGCTGAAAGGATTTCATGCGACTATAAGAGCCCGGAAAGACCAGTCCTTGCCCCATCACGATACCCGCTGCTCCAGCGATGATGATTGCCGAAATCTCTAGCGTCCCATGTATCCAAATCGTCAAGAAAGACTCCAAAAATAAGCCACGCTCGATAAAGAAAAACTGAAATGTACCGACCATGATCGCATTGCTCACCAAAATAAGCAGCGACCCGATGGTATAAAAAACGCCCATCACAAAAGTCAGTGTTGCTACATACAAGTTGTTCCCAGCGATGCCGAGCGACATCCCAAACGCTTCTTGATCCTTATAGACCGCCATGGGATCGCCTTTTTCGATGTTTGCTTCTGTCATAGCAACATACATATCGCCTAATATGGTATTGGCGAACTGCTCATCCATCGCACTCGACAGCATACCTATGAGAAATCCACCTAAAAAGACCAAAAAAGCCACCAACAACGCCTTGCGCGTCTCCCACAAAACACGCGGTAGATCTTCCAGCCAGAAATCTGCGAAAAGCGACCACTGCGACTTTCGGTTTTTATGAACATCCACAAAAATGCGCTGCGCCAGACCATTCAAATAGACACGCACTGAACGATTGGCGTAGAAAGTCTTAGCATAAGATAGGTCATTCATCACTTCGATGAAGACATCGTAAAGCCGATCTGCACGATTGCTGGGTTGTTTGAGTAGTTCCTCAAAGGAGCGCCACTTTTCGTGCATTTGCTGGATGAACTTGGTTTCGCGCATTCAATTAACATGTGAGAAAATGAGAAAATGAGCAGGTGTACCCTCAAATCTTTTCAAAGATAGCTAAATCAGTGAAAGTCTGAAAGTCCGTCCATCCTACAAAACAGTCAACTGTGCTCAGCAACGAATTGACAAGTGAAATCAACTTATCTGCTAAATCGTATATAACAAACTGATAATGTGATAAATACACACATGAAAAAAGATGATAATACGTAGAGCAGATCGAGTACTTTTTGACCACTTCCTTAAAAAAAGCTACCGTTTCCTAATCATCACTTTAGAACAGTAAGGAAGCCTTTATCTTCGTGTTAAAGTTTTCTCATAGTATGTTTTAATTCGTCCTACACCTACCACTTTTGGTGTAGGTTTTTTTTTGCCCCTACATGAGTTTGATAATGAGCCACTCTATCGAATAGATCAAAATAGGGTATCCTCCTCATCTCACGTTAGAAGTTTATTCAAGACTTTTTAGTTTCTCTGCTTCTTTTTCACATACTCCTGATATTTTTCTCCTCTCGCCTGTGCATTTCTTTTGTTACTGATGTCTGTGACTTCTCCAGCTCGCTTATGGTCACGATTGATTTTTCGTCCCATGAACATCAGTTTATTTTCAGTTGCCGTCGCTGTTTCTGCATTGACTTCATCTATCAGTTGACTCATGTCTTCCTCTGTGATATAAGAGCCGCTCTTGAGCTTTTTGCGTGCTATTTTTTTCGCTACTTCATTTCCGACGTTCTCTTCATAACCTTCACGCCAGCGGGTAGCTTTATCTGAACGACTGACCGGATGGCGCACCGTTTCTACTTCGGATTGTTCCTTTGTTTCCGCGCGTCGATCTTGCATTTCATTAGCGACATAGTTGATTTTTCGTTCACTGACTTTCGGTGAGCGCACAATTTGTTGGCGCACGGTTCTGTCTGTGTACGATAGATTATAGTCCGCCAATATCTTTTTCAAATCACGAGCCGAATAGCGTCCGCTCGCTCCCAGTCCATCTGCCCATTTTGTACTATTGGCAGCATATTTGAAGTAGCTAGCTCTGTCTTGATATGGTGCGTTGGTTTTGAGGTGGGTGAGTGGTCGGACGACCAAGTCAATGAAATCTTGTTGCGTCTGAATGGCGACGCCACTTTGCAGAATTTGTATGCCCATAGCGAGTGAAATGCCTGCTGGAATACCTTTTTCTAAAGCTTGCGACATAGCAATGCCTTCAAAGTTTTGTATCCATCTGTCGGGTGACACATTGACCGATGATCGGCTGCTGCTCGTCGATCTTCTTGGACTACTTTTGGGAGTGTAGTAGGCAGAATTGACCGGTTTGCTGGATTCTGCGAGTCTAGCAGAGCCAGTATTGTTGAGGTTGGCTTGCAGTTCTTGTTGTTCGTATTGCATCTCTTCTAGTGGAGATAGGCTTGGTTCGGTATCGGAGCGTTTGAGGAATCCGGCAACGAAAATGATCGCACAAGCGAATCCCAATAGATTGAAAATACCCAAATTGCTTTTGCGTGTAGCATGACTCATGACAACGTATTTAAAAGGTTTGATAAAAATGCGCTTATCAAAAGATCAAGATGAACCAATTTCAGATGGGCTAGATAGTAGGCAATTTGTTCACCATTTTTTCGCACTGCTCAGCCACATTTGACTATGGCATTTACTGTTCCAAATGTTTGACCATCAGGTCGAATTTGTAGAGCTCGTAAGTTTCGATCAGATAAGCGATTTTCTTGTGGTACGTTTTGGAGGTAGCGTAGCCAGCCATTTTGAGTCCGGCAGCGGCGGCAGCGAAGTAAGCAAGATGCGTTTGTCCATCGAAAAAGTCTTGAGGAGCGATTTTAGAGAAGCCGTAAAATGACTGAGCAGCTTCGTCGATCTCATAGAATTGGCTGCTGACGGGAAAGGTCTGCCAGATCCAAGCGTAACAACCCACTTTGCCTAGCGTGCAGTTGCGAGTGAGCAATTGAGAATGACGGGCATAGCTATCGCTGACACTATTGTACAGCTCGAATCTGTCGTACTGATGGTCATCGGTCATGCGATAGACATCCACACCGGGTTGGACGGCATAGAAGTCATCGTTGGTGAGCAGGTGATATTGTTGACTTTTGATTTTGATATGCCCGCTGTTTTTTGTGCGTGCTTTGATGCCAAAATGATTGTGTGTCGATTTGGCGAGTTTGGAAGAGCCAGCGGCTGACTCTAGCAGAGCTTGAGCTAGCTTTATACTAGCAAATACGCCCGATGTGCGCATATCTACCATTGCCGCTTCCTGATGTTGTTCTATATAGTCTACATATCGTTTGGCAGCACGCAGTTGTGATTTTGAAAAACCGTGCGCTTTTAATTTTTGAATGATTGCTCTTCTCTTCCAGCGCAGGTCTTCGAAGTCTGCTTCGGAAGTAGGGAAGGAGGGAGCAGCGTAAAGTCGAGTTGCTAAATTGGAAAAGTTGGCTTGCGATAGCTCGTAGATGATAGGGAGTTCAGTGATGGGTTCTTCTAGCTCATAGCGCTCGTCCAGATTGAACCCAAACATAATGAAAACTGCTACTGCCAGTCCCACAGTAAAGCCTTTCCATGCCTCTTCCAGCACTCTTTTCCAACCTACCTTTTTCATGCACTGTTAAGATCATCGTTTACGATAAAAAATATGTTGCGGGAGAAAGATGTCGAAGGTGAGGACGCGTATATACATTCAGAAAAATGTAATATATTTCAATTAGCAGCACAAATTTAGCAAAAATCAGGAAAGAAAATGGGCAGGCTATCAAATTTGCAGCTATTGACTTCAATGTACCTTGACACGCACGAAAATTATCCATAATTTCGTCCAAATTTTAGGGCGTAAAGAAGCGAAAATCAATTCTATTTCGTTATGTTAGTCGATCAACTTATTTAACAAACCAACAACTAACTTTGCTCATTATCAATGACTTGGACGCAGTCGTGTGAAGATCTGGTAGGCATTATTTTTTCTTGCCCATTTTCAAAGCGAAACATCTTCAAAGATCGCTTGCATCGGTATATCTCCGAGCTACATCCTGATGTCCTCATTGATGCTTATCTAGATCGTACAGAAACGGAGGCTGACGAGATGACTTTTTATCGGTCCGCTTTACTGGCACTAGACGACAAGGAGCGCATTCAAGTTTTACAATTCTGTATCAAGGATTTGAGTATGGTCTTCCCAGATGAGATGCTACAACTGGAGCAGTTCGTGGAAGTGGAAGCCCAAAATCACCACAACTACTTTCATCATCGAAAAGAGCGACTTGATAAACTCAACCGCTACCTCAAACGCATCGACGGACTCATCAATAGTGGTCGCTACACGTTAGCTCTAGGACTCGCCAATCGCTGCCTACGAGAATACTACAGCCATTTCCTACGCCACACGATGAAGTACAATCCGACCAAAACACCGAACATGAATCAGATGGCGATTCAGATTTATCGCTACATCTTGCGCTACTTCCGCACCAACAATATTCCGTATTCTGCGACGCGCTTACTGTTCATCACTATTGTCACCAATGCGCTTTTTATCGCTGTAACCAGCAATGCTTATGTCGATAAAGCACTAGCTACCTATGCGCGAGACAATCTGAACTCAATTGTGCGGTTCATGATACGCTATTCTTAATGCTCTCAAAACTGACGCGCCACCGAAAATGTCAACTGCTCGCGTCGGCTTTCTCCATTGGCTTCAAAATAGTCGATCTGTAAAATATAAATGCCTGGTGGCACCGCTTCACCTTCATTTGTCCCATTCCATATATACGTTCCTTTTGCCGCCAACAGTTCACCTTTGGCTAGATCCGTTACATATCTTCCGGCAGCATCAAACAATCGAATATTGGCAGCAAAACCACTGCTGTCTAGCTCATATTCTATGAGTAATAAATCTTGGAAACCATCTCCGTCGGGAGAAATTTGGTCATCTGCTAACTGAAAACGGCTCGGTAAAAGTATAGATGGCTCAAAAAGCTGCGAGTTTTGTGCTGTCGGAGTACCAAAGCCCGCTGTCGAGGCTGTGGACTGCCAATTGTTAGCATCTTGCGTGGGGGCTGTTGTCTGTACTCTTTCTAGTGACACGCCATCGACATCATCTAGCAGTGGATTGTGAAAGTCTTCACTGTAAGCAAAGGCATCTATTTCAACTATTTGATTATTATCGTCTAGGCGATAAATAGTAATGTCTCCTTCATCATTGGGTAGATTGGGTAAGTCTGTCTCTACCACACTGTTGATTTGTGTACTGCTATATTGTAGTCGTACGGCTGCCGGTGATTCAGTGAATACAACATAGCTATCGGGCGGCAACAAAAACGCCGTTTCGATGGGTATGATGGTTTCTAATTCTTGGTCAGCGATAAAAAGGGTGGATAAATCGACTGTTTTATCGGAGCGGTTGTATAATTCGATATAGTCGCTGCCGCCTGTCGATGGATTGAATAAAATCTCATTAATGACAATGTCTAGAGGCATGATCGCTTCTGGCAACTCAAAATTGAGCTTTTGCTCCCGCACAAACGTATTACTGAGACAATCTGTAAAACCTTGCCCGACTGTCAATTCATAAGATACATCTTTCACTAACGGATCAGACAATCGTACCAATAATCGACTGGGAATAGCTTCTATATCGACACTTTCGATTTGATTATCGTTGATGATTAGATTGTCTTTTATATTGTTTTCATCCAGTAGTATTCGCTCCAAAAAAATCAATCTTAGTGTTTGATTATCAAGGACTTCTATTCGCTGAACGGCAAGAAAACCAGTATCCATTCTGTCCATTTGCTCTACGTTTACTGCGCCTGGCGTACCTCCTACTGCCGCTTCTGATGCTCCCCAAAACAGACTCGATAGATCACAGATAAAATTGGGTTGTCGCCATTCTAGACTCCAGCCACCGTCGTCTTTATTGTTGTTTTGATACCAGCTTCTATCATAAATGACTTCGTGGATGAGCTGCTCACCATCCAGCAGTCGTACTTGATCTGCGCTGTTGCCCAAGCTCAAAAAATTGGTCAGGGCTAGTCGATTTTGGACAAATGGAAAATCACGGTCTTCTCCTTCATATATCATGACATAGGCATCCGATGGCAACTGAAAGCTAGGCAGTGCAATGGTTTCTCGCTCATCTACAAGTTGCAACTTTGCCAAATCAATCACTTTGTCACTACGATTATAGAGTTCGATATATTCTATCTCCGGTAAGCCAACTGAAGGAGATGGATCTGCCATGATTTCGGTGATGACGATATCGCCAAATTCGATGTCCACAGGCGGGATGAAAATGAACTCAGATGAAGTCGGTAAAATTGCATTGCCTGCTTGGTCGGTCACGTTTTCGATGCTAATGAGGTAAGGTTGATTGGGCAACAGTGGACTCGCCAATTCCAGCTCCACTACTTGGTCATTGATTAATTGATTATTTATCAACTGAGCACGGCTTACAGCTATGATCGGGTCTATGGTATAATTGTCTATCGCGGTTGCTGTTTCTATTGCCAATGGTTCATTAAAAGTCAACTGAACAGTGGTCGAGCTGAGAACAGATACAGACAATAACTCCGGGGCGGAGGTATCTCTAGTCGTATTCACCACAAAATCATCAAAAAACAGCTTATCACTACGGGTACTCGTATAGCGACAAAAAATACCAAAATACAGTCCTACATCGTAGGTCGCATCAAATACGCTACCTTCTTCTTGGAAGTCGCGCGCTCCGGTATAGTCCGCTTCCAATGTCCATATTGCATCCTCGTCTCTGCTTATACGGATGCGCACCTGCACTCTACTACCTCCGACAGCACCTACTGTTCCGCTCAGTAGCACTATGGAGGCATCACCATCTTGACGATATAGCGTCAGTGCGTCCTCATTACCACTGATCCCTCCTATGCGTATAAAATATCCATTGAACAGCTCACGATCTGACTGGTCGCTTGATAAAACGAAATCGGCAAAATTGGAAGTAGAGGGGGAAAAATCATAACTAATATATCCTTCCCAAACAGTTGCTCCTTGAATGCTGATGGGATAAAACAATTGAGCTGGACTACTTTGTGACACATCGTTGAGTTGCAGCTGCTGCGACGTATTTACTTCAAATTTATCAAGATCACCTTGCCAGTTGGAAAGATCAGCTGAAGAAAAATCAATGCTCAACTGTGCAGTCAAAGTGACTATTTGGACAAGCAAAAATAATAAGAGCGCAGGTAGTCGAAGCATTTCCTTATCGTAATTGTGGACAAAAAATGGAGTGGAAGTAACCGAATATTAGAGCTTATGTTCGTTTTTGAGATAAACAATAGCGTATCTGAATTTGTTAATATAGGGAACAGGAGGAAGTTGTTTCTCGACTGATTCTAAAGTACAATTCGTTCAATTACACCCATTCTTATAACGCACTCACCTGAACAATCGTACGAATATTATTTTCTCATCAGTCTTTACTGCTTATTTTGAATGTGTCCTATTACCGTTCAAAATGTGCCGATAAGACGTCTTAAAATTCTCTTCTATCATGGCTAATCGCAGCATTAACGTGAAAATCGAAAAATTTAACAGTGGAACTGTTACCATCAAATTGATGAGTCTCAACCGCAGTATGCCGGTCAAGCGAGACAAATTTATGCAAGAAGTCAAAAATGGTACATACAATGTCGTGAATCCGCAAATGCTCGAAGAGTTGAATGCGTAGATAATATATATGACTTTTCTCATAGAGGAAGTCGAGCACTAAAAAAGCCGTCTATTCTGTACAGAGTAGACGGCTTTTTTAGTGTATACTTTTTGTCGATGACAGACACTTAGTTATGGACAAAAAAAAGTAGTCGCGTTTTGACACGACTACAAACATAAGTAATCCCATGAACATATATATCTTTTGTGTTGAGGTGATAAAAAATGATTGACTTCGTCCCAAATGGATTCGGGACGAGTCATCATCAAAACTTTTATCCCATGAACATATTTCTTGTGGTTTTTTTGAAATTGAACCCCTACATTTAGGAGTTTATGACCTTAGAATTTCTTTAACGTTTTTTTAACGTTATAAGCTTCTTTCCCTTTCATATTACAAATATGAGGCTATATTAATCTGTAAACAAGGACAAAAAAAGTAGTTTGTGAAATAAATACTTAGCATTCTAAGTGATAACATTCACATTATCAGAAGTTTAATGGAGTCAAATGTGAAATAAATCAATAATTATAGTCAGGTCTTAGGTACTTATTTTGATAAAAAAAGAGTCGCATTTTTGTTGTACGACTCATCATTATTATCCCATGAACATATTCAAAATCTTTGTGACCTTTGGAGTTGGCTTGTATAAGTAGATTATTCAATTTAAATTCGCATCAGATTCACAAGAACATATATATTATATCCTTTAATTTTATATCCCTATAGTTGTTTTGATTATATATCCCGTGAACATGATTTAAGTTCGAGGTTGACTACTTTTAGTCAGCCTTTTTTTATGCCCTGTATAATCTGATGCGATTTAAAAAAGTATCTTTAGATGGAATTTTTTGAGAGAAAGTAGTTCGTCCCGAAATTGTCGGGACGACTCACCATCAACAAATTATAATCCCATGAACATAT
>JBCDHX010000142.1:0-15376 GCA_038749535.1 Bacteroidota bacterium | reverse complement strand
CGAAAAGGGATAGATACCATTCGGGAAACCATCAAAATGAACCGAAGCATTAAACGTATTTTTGACTACCTATTTGACCTTATTGCTGAACGTTGGCTGATTTATCAGCAGCAGTTTGTAAATTTTGTCGGGTAGAGAGGTAATGTACCTATTTGCCATTTGTCTTTCTTGTTTGTTCAACAAATGTAACACAGTAATCTCTATAGGAAATTATTTTTACTCAACTACTTAGCCCTGCTAGGACTGCGTTTTTTGCCTTACCTGACAACAAATTAGCTACGCCCTATTTCGATACTTTATTTTTTCTTCACTCCTTAAAGCACTAGAGCTAAATCTTCTTTCCTTTCTTCCTCTCTCGCATTTTCTGCTACAATTTTAAACTGTCACAAATAATCTTTATTTCCGGCTACCTATTGTCCATTCTAATAGAGATATTCGCCTCTCTGAAAACGATGATAATTTGACTATGAATACGACCTATGTTTCACTCATTGCTCGACAACTTCAACTCCGCCCTCAGCAGGTGGAAGCGGTATTGAATTTACTGTCAGAAGGAGCGACTGTTCCTTTCATTTCACGCTATCGAAAAGAGCGCACTGGCTCACTAGACGAGGTACAAGTCGGTGATATTCAGCGAGAAGAGAAGCGACTGCAACAAATTGACAAGCGACGAGTAAGCATTTTGTCTAGCATAGAAGAGCAGGAAAAACTGACGGATGATCTGCGGCAGCGCATCGAGAGAAGTTGGGATTTGACAGAGCTGGAAGACCTTTATTTGCCTTATAAACGCAAACGCAAAACACGCGCTTCCGCAGCTAGAGAGAAGGGGCTAGAACCATTAGCCAAGATGCTGCTTCAACAACGCCATCAGGACATCGAGCAGCTAGCTTCCAAATATCTCAACGACGAAGTAGAAGACATAGAAACTGCCCTACAAGGCGCGCGAGACATCATCGCCGAACAAGTCAATGAGGACGAAAAAGCCCGCACCAAAATTCGGCAATCTTTCAAAAGATATGCGACTGTACAAGCCAAAGTCGCACGCGGTAAAAGTGAGGAAGCAGCCGTTTATAAAGATTATTTTGATTTTGATGAGCCTCTGAAACGTATACCTTCGCACCGCCTATTGGCTATCTTACGCGCTGAGTCACAAGGCTTGCTACGCGTCAAAATCGCACCGGATGAGGAGGCTGCTATAGAGCAATTGGAATATATTTTTGTCAGAGGAAATAGCGATGCGAGTAGGCAAGTCTTTATGGCTGTTCAGGATGCCTACAAACGGCTACTCGCGCCTTCCATAGAGACAGAATTTCGGAAAATCGCAAAGGAAAAAGCAGATGCGGAAGCCATCACTGTATTTGCAGATAATCTGCGGCAGTTGTTGCTCGCTGCGCCTTTGGGACAAAAGCGTGTGTTAGGCATCGATCCAGGTTTTCGGACTGGTTGCAAAGTCGTTGTACTCAATGAAAACGGCGATTTGCTTCACAATACTACTATTTATCCGCATCCGCCACAACGCCAGTCAGAAGACGCCAAATACAACATACAACAACTCGTTGATCGCTATCAGATAGAAGCCATTGCCATCGGGAATGGAACAGCAGGACGTGAAACATTAGCTCTTTGTCAGAGCATCAACTTTGATCGTCCGATTGCTTGCTTTTCTATCAATGAAGCAGGCGCGTCTATTTATTCTGCTTCGGAAGTCGCGCGTCAGGAATTTCCTAATCAAGATGTAACAGTACGTGGTGCAGTCTCCATCGGTAGACGACTGATGGATCCTTTGGCAGAGCTGGTCAAAATAGATGCAAAGTCCATCGGCGTCGGGCAGTATCAACACGATGTCAATCAAGTGCAACTCAAAGACAGCCTAGACAGAACGGTAGAGAGCTGCGTCAACTCGGTCGGTATCAATCTCAATACCGCTAGCCAACATCTGCTAACTTATGTCTCCGGTCTAGGCCCTTCTTTAGCTCAAAACATCGTCGATTATCGCAGCGAAAATGGTGCATTCCCGTCGCGGACAGCATTGAAGAAAGTGCCACGTATGGGTGCGAAATCTTTTGAGCAAGCAGCAGGCTTCTTGCGTATTCGGGAAGCAAAAAACCCATTGGACAATACAGCAGTCCATCCTGAACGCTACGCTTTGGTACAGCAAATGGCAAAAGATTTGGGTGTGAGCGTTCAAGCTTTAATTGATGACCAATCACTCCGCCAACGCATTGATATTCAGCGATATGTAAGCGATGAAGTGGGACTGCCGACACTGAAAGATATTCTAAAAGAATTGGATAAACCGGGACTCGATCCGCGTGGGGAAGTACAAGCCTTTGAGTTTGCTCGACACATACAGACCATGGATGATTTGAATATCGGTATGGTACTGCCGGGCATTGTCACCAACCTTACTAACTTCGGTGCATTCGTCGATATTGGTATCAAAGAAAATGGATTGGTGCATATTTCTGAAATCGTGAATCGCTTTATCAAGAGTCCGTCGGAAGTCTTGAAATTGAATCAGCAGGTACAGGTCAAGGTGATCGACATCGATGAAAAACGTGGTCGCGTGGCGTTATCGATGAAGCAAGTATGATTTTGTCTTGAGGGAATGGAATACTTTATCATTTCAATCGAACGCATCATAATTTTCTTCGTTTTAGGAAGAAATAAGCAAAAATGAGTGATAAATCACAACAAGACATCTACGACGAATTCTACGACAACGTCAATATGACGCCTAGCGAAATCGAAGACTGGCTGGAGACCGACAAATCAAAGTCCGTAGGACAAGACAGTGGAGACGGTGAATCCATCGGGCGAAAATCGGCTAAAAAAATCATCAAGATCAAGCGCAAAAAGAAAGACAATCTGACCGATAGCGACTACGATCATATGCAGAAAGTCAACTCCTATGTAGCTCGACATAGTGCGCAAAAACCAAGTAGCGACATCAAGGAAAGCGATTGGCGATATTCACTGAAAAACTGGGGGCACGATCCATGCAAGGAGATGGATTGTTAAAAGCGAAAGCTGAAATCCATACATCAATAAGGGCATCTTCATCCCTAATCGTTATATTGGTAGTCATAAATATAAACGACAACAAGATGAACTACCGATTTTTATGCTTAGCCTTTTGTGTTCTATTTTTATCTATTAATTTCCTTCACGCACAACAATATGAAGAGTATCAATTAAGACTAGAACCAGTCTGGTCACGTGTAGCAGATGCTTTGGGCGAACCTGGTTCTGTGGAAAGTGCGGAGTTTTCTCCTAATGGAAAATATATCGTCAGCGGCACAAAATATGACAATTCGGTCATCATGTGGCGTACTTCGGATGGGCAAGAACTGTGGAGAAAGTATGCGGCAGAAGAAGTTGAGCGTGTCGGATTTTCTGCTGACAATCAATATGTGGCGGCTTGTAGTGAGGATTTCAAAATTACGGTTTACGAGGCTGCAACTGGCGACATCGAAAAAGTCATTGAACTGAAAGTAGCCGTCGATGGTCTGACTTGGGCGCATGGCAGGAATGTCTTAGCGATTGGAGAAGAAAAGAATGATCGTGAAGGCGACGTAGGCGGAATTATACGACTTTACCAGATGCCAGATTGGGAAGAAGTACAAACTTTGGATTTTGGTGGTACGGTCAACGAATTGTTTTTCTCTTCTGACGATCAATATTTACTAGCAACTGGACATGGCGGCTTCAAAGTATTTGATTTAACAGAAGGCAAAGTAGCTCATGCTTATCGACCCAAAGATTATGATATTTTCGTCACAGGCGTTTTCTCACCGGATGCACATCACGTCTTTGCAGCAGACCGAAAAGGAAATATGCACCTTGTCGACTGGAAAAATGACAAAATCCGAAAAATTTTCAATCATACCGGCAAAAAAATAGAGTCTGTCAGTTGGCATCCCAATGGCGATTATCTGACTTGTGTAGGTCATGATTCTTATATCCGTGTTTATAGAGTGAGTGATGTGATGACTTACAAAAATGACCGCATCCGAGTAGCGCATAAATCTTGGGCAGGCGATCATGCAGAGTACATGGATTTCAATGCAGATGGGAGCTTTCTAGTAAGTGCGCATCAAAATGGACTCATCAAACTATGGGCATGGATGGGCGAAGATCCCAACTTAAATGATAAACGACATCGTAAAGTGAGTAGTACGCAAAGCGATGCGAAGATGAAGAATTAGGTAAGTATGTCGTCAGGATTTTACCTTTTAGTACACTGTAACGAAAGTTTGTTTCAATTTTTCGCTCCAATGGAATTCATTCCATTGAAGGCTACAATGAGCTAAAGCCACATTGGATTAAACTAGCAATTATGAAAGACTTAATTTACAGTGTATTTAGTAAAGCCCTGACCTCAGCTTATCTGTTACAAATGTGCAGCCGCATCCAACACCTCCGTCTCTCCACCTTGCGTCAACGCATACACAAATCCATCTTGCAAGCTATACGCGCCCACATTTCCTTTTTTATCTAAGGCGATGTATCCGATCTGAATGTCTTCGGGATTAGGATGTCGTTTGGCGATGCGCTTGACCGCTTCTTCGCAAGCTTGTTGTGGTGTGCGTCCTTGCCGCATCAGTTCGACGACGAGGAAAGAACCAAGCGTTTTCAAGACTTCTTCACCATGTCCGGTCGCTGCTGCTGCTCCTATTTCATTATCGACAAATAGTCCTGCTCCGATGATGGGCGAGTCCCCTACTCTACCAGCCATTTTATATGCCATACCGCTAGTCGTACAAGCACCAGATAAATTGCCTTCTTTGTCGAGTGCAATAATGCCAATCGTATCGTGCAGTTCGATGTTGACTTTGGGTTTGTACTCGGCAGTTTTGAGCCATTCTTGCCATTCTTGTTTGGACTTTTCCGTCAGCAATTCTTCTTTCTCAAAGCCATTCGCCAATGCAAAATCCAATGCACCATCTCCAGCCAAAAT
This sequence comes from Bacteroidota bacterium, assembly GCA_038749535.1. Taxonomy (GTDB): domain Bacteria; phylum Bacteroidota; class Bacteroidia; order Chitinophagales; family Saprospiraceae; genus JAAUTG01. Next base: position 10,416 of record JBCDHX010000142.1, on the reverse strand, counting down.
GATGTGAGGCGTTTCTTCCATCACCTTCCGCGCCACAGAAATGGGGTGTTTGATATGCTGCAAATAACAAACTGAACCTGCATTTCCAAATTCATCCATAATACAAGCATCCAAAGTCACGCGACCTTCTCGATCTGGACGACCACCATAGCCGACTGATTGGTCTTTTTCATCTGCTTCTGGCACTTTTGCACCTGCTTCTACTGCATCCAAAGCCCGCTGATTAGCAGCTATTTTTGTCCAAGCCGCTTCATTGGCTTTGACATTGTTCCAAGTAGAGAGGACAGTTGGCTGAAAGACATCATCTATACCGGCTTCCGATTTTCGGAACGAGTCTTTAGCGACAGTAGTAGATTCACTTTCGCAAGATTGATTGAGAAAGGCTAAGCCAATACCTGCAAATAGAGTGCGACCAAAGAAATGACGACGAGAAAGCATAAATCAAGAGTTTGAGAAAGTGAGAGTTTGAGAGCCTAATAGGATTGAAATTATTCAAATTGAAAAAATTTCATTAGTAAGTCCGATATATAGAGCGTACTTATAAAAGCATTCGGGATTAATCGTACACAAATGCGAAAATCGACATATTCACACAAATCAACTGCACAAAAAACAGTATTTCTCCTACAACCCCTGTATTTTTGCGCAAAAAATAAGAACATGACCAAAATACATAATTTCAGTGCCGGTCCGGCGATATTACCTCAATCTGTAATGAAAGAAGCAGGTGCTGCTTGCGTCAATTTTCAAGATATGGGTTTATCCATTTTGGAGATCTCTCACCGTAGCCCGCAGTTCAGTGCTGTACTCGAAGAAGCGGAAGCTTTGGTACGAGAATTGTTGAATGTAGGCGATGACTATGGTGTCTTGTTCTTACAAGGTGGCGCGAGTTCGCAGTTTTTCATGGCACCGATGAATTTATTGGGTACAAATGATACGGCTGCTTACATTGAAACCGGAACTTGGGCAACCAAAGCCATCAAAGAAGCTAAAAAATTCGGACAAGTGGCCAACGTGGCTTCCTCTAAGGAAGACAACTTCACCCATATTCCAAAAGAATTTGAGTTGCCAGACAGTTGCAAATACCTGCACATCACTAGCAACAACACAGTACGCGGTACGCAGTATGCAGAGATACCCAATGTAGCTATGCCATTGGTTTGTGATGCCTCATCAGATATTTTTAGTCGCCCGATGGATGTCAGTAAATTTGATATTATCTATGCTGGCGCGCAGAAAAATATGGGACCTGCGGGTGTCACTCTGGTCATTGCGCGCAAGGATGCCTTGGGCAAAATTGAGCGTGACATTCCGACCATGTTGGACTACCGCACGCATATCGAAAAAGGTTCTGCTTTTAACACACCACCCGTCTTCCCGATCTATGTGTCCATGCTCAATTTACGCTGGGTGAAAGAAAATGGTGGCGTTGCTGCCATGGAAAAACACAATGCCGAGAAGGCACGCTTGATGTACCAAGCGATAGATGAAAGTCCACTTTTCTCTTGCCCCAATGCAGATGAAGATCGCTCGACCATGAGTGCCGTTTTCGTGATGAACAAACCGGAACTAGAAGCAGATTTCTTAGCCGCCTGTAAAGCTGCAAATTGTAGTGGCGTCAAAGGACACCGTTCGGTTGGTGGCTTCCGTGCATCTATGTACAATGCGATGAATGTGGATAGTGTGGAGGTGTTGACGGGGGTGATGCGAGAATTTACTGCCAAGCACGCTTGATATTTGATAAACTGTTGAATTGTTGAACTGTACAAGCGTGATTTGGACAGTTTAACAATTCGACAATTCAACACTATTTTGACAGGTACATTCCACATATCCGCCACAGACGCGAACTCTAGCGCACGCGCCGCCACGCTCCACACCGCTCATGGCGAGATACAGACGCCTATTTTTATGCCAGTTGGTACGGCAGGGACAGTCAAAAGTGTACATCAGCAGGAACTCAAAGATGAAGTCGAAGCACAAATTATTTTGGGTAATACGTATCATTTGTTTTTGCGTCCCGGCATGGACATTTTGAGCGCGGCAGGCGGTTTGCATCAGTTCATGAAATGGGATCGCCCGATACTAACGGATAGCGGTGGCTATCAGGTGTATTCTTTGAGCGGAATGCGCAAAATCAAAGAAGAAGGTGTCACTTTTCAGTCGCATATAGACGGTAGCAAACATACTTTCACGCCCGAAAATGTGATGGATATTCAGCGGACGATAGGTGCAGATATTATTATGGCATTTGATGAATGTCCGCCTTATCCGAGTACGTATGAGTACGCCAAAAATTCGATGGAACTAACGCATCGCTGGCTCAAAAGATGTTGTGATCGCTTTGACTCGACAGAAGCGCATTATAGTCACGAACAGATGCTATTTCCGATTGTACAGGGCAGTACTTATGATGATTTGCGCCGACAGTCGGCTGAGACGATTGCAAGCTTTGATAGAGTCGGCAATGCAATAGGTGGCTTGTCGGTGGGCGAACCTGCGGAGTCGATGTATCACGCGCTGACGGTCGTTTGCCCAATCCTGCCGAAAGATAAACCGCGCTATTTGATGGGTGTCGGTACACCTGTCAATATTCTGGAAGCCATCAGTCTGGGTGTCGATATGTTTGATTGTGTACTGCCGTCCCGCAATGCGCGTCACGGAATGCTTTACACTTCTGAGGGCATTATCAATATAAAAAACGCCAAATGGAAAACAGATTTCAGTGCCATAGATGAAGGCGAAGGCGCAGCGAGTACGAGTCGTTTGCACTCCAAAGCGTATTTGCATCACTTGTTTCGCTGCCGAGAGTTGCTGGGAATGCAGATCGCTACCTTGCACAATTTGAGCTTTTACCTGTGGCTGGTCGGTGAGGCGCGTCAGCATATTTTAGATGGTGACTTTCGGGTTTGGAAGGATAAGATGGTGACAAAATTGGGGCAGAAGTTGTAAAAATGATATGAGCAACTGGAAAAATAAGGCGAAATTCCTAGTACGCAAGCAAATCTTGAAAGCGCGCCGATTGTCTGGCGACGAGAGCATTCTTATTTTCAGTGAGCCTCGCTCTGGTAGCACTTGGCTGGCGGAGTTGCTACATCATATTCCGGGTACACTTATTCATTGGGAACCACTTCATGTCGAAAAAGGAATCGTTCCTAAATACCTGAACTGGAGCTGGCGACCTTATCTTCCTAAAGGGCAACCACATCTCGAAGCAAAAGCTTTTCTTGAAACCGCGCTATCCTTGCGAGATGCTTCTAGCTGGACGATTCATTATGTGAGTTTGAATAAAGCACGACACGCCGATTTAATTATCAATAAATGGGTGCGTGGATTGTTGTTAATCCCTTGGATGCTGGAGCATTTGACGTTGCAGCGTCCGCCTATCGTGCTGTTGCGACATCCCATCAGTACTTGTCAGTCGCAGATCAAAAATTTCAGTGTCACTTTAGATCAATTGCCACTCATACCCTTTCCACAGGACGAAGCGCGTTATTTGCCACATCTATCTACTTTGGAAAAATGCGAAACGGTATTGGAGTTAAAAATCGCACACTGGCTGATCAATACGCTTCCGTTGTTGAATGACGAAGCAAGTTTGCGACAATGCCATTTGGTCTATTACGAACAGCTTTTGACTAACCCTCAGCAAGAGCTCAAACGCTTGCTTTCTGCCTTACGACTCGATCATGCTTTACCTCAAGTCTTAGCAGCTAATATTCATCGCGCTAGCGGCTCTGACTATCAACAAAACTTCGAGTCCAACACAGCAACTCAGCTCAATAAAGCCATCGACCAGCTCATGCCAAAAGAGCAACAGCGCATACAACAGCTGTTTGACTATTTTGGCTTTACGCACTACGATGCTTTTTCTTCGCTACCTAGATGAGTATATTAAGGGGAAATGAATGTATTTAAAAAGAGCATTTCTTTACTCTCAACTACTCAGTGCAACAGGCTCAGACGATCACCGACCCTCCGAGCACGTTACAAAATCAATCATTGTACGATACCATGTATCTTCAACTTCTTATATTCATTCAAACTCAAATCAGTCATACCTTTCGCCTGAGCACGTTTGATGAAATCAGCGGTCACATTATGGATTTTTAATTTGACGACTTCGTCGAATGAAATATTCTTAAAGCCCAAATCATTCAGTCCATGCACAAAACTGGGTTTCAAATTATGGATTTTGGCATTGGTCACCTCACGGATAGACAGATCGGTATACCCCATATCGCGCAAGGTTTCTACATAATCAGCATCGACGTTGTGGATGCTCATTTTGATGACTTCCCTGATTGTCAGATCATCGTAGCCCATTTTTCTCAAGGCTTCCACGTCACTCACGTCAACATTGTGAATGGCGGCATCGGAGATGTCTTTTGCACTCAAATTGCTGTAGCCTAAGGCACTCATTCGTTTGATAAAACCTGTATCTACATTGTGGATTTTGAATCGAATCAACTCATCAATATCGTTCAAATCATAGCCCGCTGCACTCAATTCTTTGATATAGCGAGGCGTGACATTATGAATGCTGGCAGCCTTCAATTTTTTGGCAGGCAAATTGTCAAAACCAACTTGTGCTAATGATTCTACCAGTTCTCGGTCAACATTGTGGATCGAAAAGTCCACAAAATCGTCGAATGTAAAATCTTGATACCCCATACCGCGAATCTCTCTGACATAGTCCACATCGACATTATGAATCTTTCCTTTTTTCAGATCGTCCAAACTCAACTCATCAAAACCAATGCTGCTCATCGCTTCAACGTATTCCTTATCGACGTTATGGATTTTCAATTGCACCAACTTGCGCACATTTACATCCGTAAACCCTCTTTCTCTGAAAACCGGTAAGCTTTCCTTTATGTACGCCATATCCAAACCGTGAATCGCCAAGTCTCTGAGTTCTTTTTTAGAAATTTCATCAATGCCTTCTTTTCTCAAAAAATCGAAATAAGCAGGCGAAATATCTGCTGTAAATAAGTGGAACATATACTTATCATCCACATCTTTGATGCCTTTTTTACTCAGGTAAGTTTTAAAATCAGCACTCGATTCAAAGGAATATTTTCCTTGCCCATAGTCATCTTCCATTTTACCAGTTAGTACGACTTTCCCAGCTGTTCTAGTCACCGTGAATATCCCTTGTCCTCTAGGTGGCGCGTCAAATTCGCTAAGCTTGAAACATTCTGTCATCATCCACATATTTCCGGTTCTGAGATTGGAATTATCGAAGCGCACGCAAAGCAAATTGGCTTCCATTTGCGCTTGCCAAAGTCCTTTTAGGTCAAATATTGCTTCTTCTACAACAGTGACGTCGGCGATCTCTTTGACAGCGGATTCTTCTTTAAGTACAGTTGTAGTTACCGCTTCTGTTACAGTCTCGGCAATAATGGTCGTTTGCTCTGTGGTTGTACCTTCCACGACTGGAACTTCAACTTGTGCAACAGTTTTGAACGTCATTTTTCCTGTCTGTGAAATTTGTGCTTTTGTACTGTTGAGAAATATAGCGGACAGCCCCAAAATAGGCAGTACCGCTAAATATTTCCAACTAGAATTGACGGATGATTTCTTTGCGTTCATCATGATGATACGTTTTTTTAAAGTGGATTGATTATAGTTCATGGCCAGTCCAATCGGGTATTGTGGCACTGACACTTTTAATAAATTTAACTGATAAGTCTTCGGAGTTGCGCCTTGTAGCAGCATGTGTTGGTCGGTCAGAAATTCGAGGTTGTTTTCGATCATTTTTCGGTATTGCCAAGCGACGGGATTGAACCACTGCGTGACGACTAGTAGTTCTGCTAAAATCATATCGACACTATGCCATTGGTGGACATGAATTTTTTCGTGTGCGATGATCTGATTGTAAGTCTCCCAATCATACATTTCAGGATTGATAAAAATGTAGTTGGCAAAAGAGTAAGGCGGTTCGTCTTTGTCCAATTCGACGATCCATAACTTCCCGTCTTTCAATTTGTCTAGACGAATAATTTTGTACACCAAAGTGCCCAATTGGATTAAGAAATGCACCGCGAAAATGGCGATACCGGTCAGATATATAAACCATAGGATTTGCCAAAGGGAGAGACTTTTGAGAAAGCTAGGTTGAGTGGAAGTGGGCGTTTGTTCTAAAAGATCGGGTGCTGCGTCAGCGGGAGTTAATTGCTCCATTTGCTGTTCAATTGAAGGTATTTCTACATTATCGGCGATGGTTTCTTCTTGAGAAGGAGTGATCTTTTCGACTACCTTTTCGCCATCCCAAACAGACCAAGCAACTGGAATTTCGTAAAGTGGTAAGCTGAAAGAAATCGCAACGGCAAATAGCAGTACATAGCGATTGAGGCTAAAAAAAGTCTCTTTTTCCAGTAGCAATTTGTAAAGCAAATAGAAAGAAGCCAGCAAAATGGCTATATGCAAAATATATGGTATCATGTTCTAATGTTTGTAAGAATGAAAGGAGGTGCAGAAGTGCAGAAATATTAGCTTTTCTTCTTTTTAATCATCTCCAAGATTTCCTCCAATTCGTCAGGTGAAATGCGCTCTTCTTTGGCAAAGTGAGCGACTAGCCCTTTCAAAGAGTTGCCGTAATAGCCTTGCAACACGTTGCTTAAATAATCTTCTCGATCTACGACTGGGTGGTATTGATGAGAGCCACTGACCGCTTTATAACCGACGAAGCCTTTGTCCACCAAAATTCGAATCAAAGTCGATACTGTATTGTAATTCGGCTTCTTCCCTTTTTCATTTATGGGCAGTTCTTCAACGATTTCTTTCACAAAAGCAGCCTTCAATCGCCACAGTACCTGCATGATGTCTTCTTCTCGCTTCGTTAATTTCTTCATAAACTAAAAATTTAGTTCAAATGTAAACTAAAAAATTAGTTCGCGCAAATTTTGGAGCAGTTTTTAACTAAAAAATTAGTTTAAGTCAAAAAAATCGTATCCCATCCATTCACAAATGTCAATGCAATAGATGCCTCTCAACAGAAACATATTCTCTTATTTCGTCATCATGAAACACCTTTTAAGAACATATTGCGGCCATCTGCCTTTATATGTCAATGCCTGTGAAATAACTTCCTTTTTAACTACAAAAGCATACTTTGATGAATAAGGACAATATAGATCACAATCCAGATGACGCTTCAAATGAAAATATAGACACTTCTAAAAGTGGAGCTCCCGCAGGTGGTGAAGCTGTAAGGGACATCTTCTCGTCAGATGAGATATTCAAGCGGGTGGTCGCCACTGCCGATGAGGAGATCGACCGTTCCAATCGACAACTTTTCGTGAGTAGTATTGCTGCGGGCTTATCTATTGGGTTGTCTTTCTTTGCCAGAGCAACCATTTCTGCTCAGCTCGGAGAAGATACCTCCGCTTTGGTCGGCAATATTTTATATCCGATTGGTTTCATCCTGATTGTCATCGGTCGCTATCAATTGTTCACCGAGAATACACTTACTCCTGTTACGCTAGTACTCACTAGGATTTGTAGTATCCCTGCTCTGCTGAGAGTATGGGGCGTCTCGCTGATCGCTAATCTAATCGGCGCAGGTTGCTTTGCTTATCTACTAGCCAATACAGGCATTTTGGAGACCGCAGCAGTCGAACAAGCAATGGATTTTGGAAAACACGCGCTTGACATCAAGCCATTCAGTGCGCTATTTTGGAAAAGTGTCTTGGCAGGATTTATCGTCGCCTCTATGGTCTGGCTGGTTCACGCAGTCAGAGAAGCCACTGCTAGGCTACTCATTGTATTTGCCTTAATGTTTTTGATTCCATCTGGCGATCTATTTCACTGCATAGTGGGTGCTTGTGAAGTGCTATTTGTCTATTTTAATGACATGACCAGCTTCTTGGCTTGCCTTCGATTCTTCTCTACCGTCGTTTTGGGCAATGTCATTGGTGGTGTTGTATTGGTCGCTTTCCTCAACTTCTCACAGGTGCAGGACGAAAGCAAAAAGCAAAATCGCTCAAAACTCGGTGGTCGGCAGTGGCTATTCGGCTACCATAAGCATAGTGAGTTTTTGGAGTAGAGATAGTACATAAATTATGGTTTACACTTAATAAGATTTCGGATGTGGTGTTTTATATTAGCTTCAATAAATAAAAATTGACCTATGAAAGCACTCACCACATTTCTCTTTCTTCTAGCCACTCAATTCGCCAATGCGCAGATTTCGACCCAAACCCTTGCTTTCAACGACATTCGAGCACAGCTTAGAGCGGATGGCACTTTTTTCTTATCAACTGATACTCAGTCTGGTTTTACAAATGTTGATCATCCCGCTTCTTCTAGCATCAATTTAGCAGGTTTTTGGATGGCGGGCAAAGACGAGACTGGACAAATCCGTACGGCGACCGTTTTTGATGAAACACAAACAGATTACGAACCTTTAGATAGCAATTTCAATAAAATCTGGTCAGTGTCTAGAGCAGATATTGAGCAACACTTGATGGATTATGATGATAATTTAGTCATTGATGATCCATTGCATTCCATTTACAGTTATCCTGCACGAGGTAATCCATATTCTATCAATCCCTTTATAAATGGATTTATCCTACCTACTAATAATGGTGGTTTTGCTCCTTTCTATGATGCAAATGGAGATGCCATATATAATCCAGACGACGGTGACTATCCGGATTTAAGTCTATGTCCTTACAGAGATACCTATACCGATTATCAGAGCCATTTTTTCTTCAAAACCAAAGAGCAACCCACTTTGCTTCAAACCGATCCCATCAATATGGAACTCCAAGCCAACCTATTCGGTGTCAGTGATAGCAAATCTAAAATCCTCAACAAAACCCTATTTCTGTCTACCAATCTCATTTATACTGGAGATGTAACTTTGGATTCCTTTTATTTAGGTTTCTATGTAGATTTTGCATTGGGCTGCCCAGAGGATGATTACATCGGAGTCAGTAGGGAACAGAACACCGTCTATGTCTACAACAGTGACAATGAAGATGAGGACTGTGATGACATCGTGGGTTTTGGAGCAAATCCTCCTGCCGTGGCGATTACAATGTTAGATCAAAGCCGACTGCTAGATGAAAATTTCAACGAAATTCCAAGCATCAGACACGTCTCTATTATTTCAGGAGATCAGATCATTTCAACTGATCAGAACGAAAATTGGCAACCTCAAAATGCGCAACAAGTTTATAACTTACTGCAAGGAATAAACCGCAATGGACATCCCGTCATCGAAAATGGATTAATGTACGACGGCAATCCTCTTGATCCTTCAGGAGACACGGAGTATGCTAGAAATAATGAGGCTGGCAAAAGGCGTGTATTGATTTCTACAGGACCGATTCGATTAGATCCTGGTGCGGTGAACGAAGTCTTAATCGCTTTCTCTTTTTTGGAAGTAAACAAAGCGAATCACCTTCAAAATGCGGCTGCTGCTCATGAATGCTTAGCTGATTTCGAGCAGTACTTTGATCAATTTGATCAGATGAGTCCTTTTTGTAGTATTGATAATCCAAATATTCCAGATTGTAAACGCGTGCTAAGCAGCACCAAAGAAGAACGACCATTTGACTTTCAGCTCCACCCCAATCCTGTTGCTCATCAATTGAATATCGAAAGTGACGTTGCCTTTGATGAACTTGTGATTTATGATGCTTTCGGTCGTTTACATTGGCAGCAGCATCAACAAGCGACGAATACGCTAGATGTCAGTCGATGGGTAGATGGTGTTTATTTTGTGAAGGTGGTGAAAGATGGAGAGGCTGAGGTGAGGGGTTTTGTGGTGAAGCGCTAGGTTTTGCGATACTTACATTTGCATGAGTAGGATTAGTCGATTATTTAGCATTGTATAAACGTCCAAAAACTCTACCATTCCTTATATTGTTGCTTCAATAAAATAGAGCTATGTCCACTTTGCAACAAGTACAGCAGCTTTCTTCGCAGCTAAATGTTGAGGAAAAATGGCAGCTACTCAGCGATCTAATTCGTGAGTTGCCCTTTTCCCTAACTCATTCAGGTATAGAAAAGACACCCAATATAATGGGCGGAGCTGCTTGTATTGTACGTACACGTATTCCAGTTTGGCTGCTCGTTGGGTTCAAGCAAGAAGGATGGACAGATGCTCAACTGCTTGCCAATTATCCTTCACTGCGTGCTCAAGACTTGGTCAATGCTTGGAATTATTATGAACAGAATCGTCAGGAAATCGAAGAAGCGATCACCAAACAAGAGAACTTCTAGATGGCACGTTTCTACTCAGATGAGAACTTTGTACTATAACGTGAGGTATGGATTAGCTAAGCTGCTTTTTTCTGCTCGATTGTAGCTTTAGAATAAAATACTCTGGGTTTGTTATCCAAATAGTGATAGCCGACCAAAGCGGCAAGAATGTGAGTGGTTGCATTTACAGGACTACGG
>JBCDHX010000141.1:0-15390 GCA_038749535.1 Bacteroidota bacterium | reverse complement strand
TAGACCTTTTGATTCGTTTTGGGGCAATGCCAAAATGAATAGCCCGTCGGCTTGAGACAAATACCATGCTCATGTCGCTGAAAAATTGAATCATTTGATAAATCAAAGAGCAAAAAGGAATTTGATGCGTTTGCCCTAATTTTGCTCCGCCTAAGTCTCATCACCAATTAAGTGGAGTGTATATTATAGATCGTCTTACTGCTAATTGTACTGATATGAAATATCGGGGTCATTAAATATCATTTTAGGAATGACAACCACTTTAAAACAACAATTGCTGTTCAGCTTCTTGCTGCTACTTCTTATCCAAAAAGTGAGCTGGTCGCAGACTGATACTCGCCCCAATATCATTTTCATCCTCACTGACGATCAACGTTTTGACGCGCTCGGCTACTATGGCAACGAACTCGCAAAGACACCCGAAATGGATAAGCTTGCTAGTGAAGGTACATACTTCAGACAAGCCATGGTGACAACTCCAATCTGTGCAGCTAGCCGCGCCAGCATCCTGACAGGTTTGTACGAACGATCTCACAACTTCAATTTCACGACTAGCAATATCCGTGAGGAATATATGGCGTCTTCCTACCCAACTTTGCTCAAAGCAGCTGGCTATACAACTGGATTCTATGGGAAATATGGTGTCTATTATGATGACTTAGACAAACAATTCGATGAATATGAATCTTACGACCGTAACACTAAATACAAAGATCAACGTGGCTATTACTACAAAACATTGGGTAAGGATACCGTCCATTTAACGCGCTACACTGGACAAAAAGCACTTGATTTTATTGACCAAAACGATGGTGGACAGCCGTTTTGCTTGTCACTTAGCTTTAGCGCACCTCATGCCCACGACAGTGCCGAGGATCAATATTTCTGGCAAAAAATAACCGATAGTTGGCTAGCCTATGTCACTGTTCCTGCTGCTGAAAAAAGCGAAGAAAAATACTTCAACGAGCAGCCAGAATTTGTCCAAGAAGGCTTTAATCGCACGCGTTGGTATTGGCGATACGATACACCTGAAAAATATCAGCACAGTGTGAAAGGTTATTTTCGGATGATCGCTGGCATTGATTTTGAGATTGGGAAAATTCGTAAAAAGCTGGAAGAAAAAGGTTTAGCTGACAATACGGTCATCATCTTGATGGGTGATAATGGTTATTTTTTGGGTGAACGCCGACTGGCAGGAAAATGGCTGATGTACGATAACTCCATTCGTGTGCCTTTGATTATTTTTGATCCATCTGCTGATCGACAACAGACAGTCGAAGACCTAGCACTCAATGTGGATATGCCAGCAACTATTTTGGACTTAGCCAATGTCAAACAACCAATGACTTATCATGGCAAAAGCTTGCTGCCTATTGTCAAAGGAAAAATAAACAGATTGAGTAGAGAAATGGTGTTAATTGAGCATCTTTGGGAGTTTGAACACATCCCACCGAGCGAAGGCGTGCGCACCAAAAAGTGGAAGTATTTTCGTTACATCAATGACAAAAGTGTCGAAGAACTTTACGATTTAGAAAGTGATCCAACAGAAATTAATAATCTAGCCAAAGACGTAAAATACAAAAAACAACTTGCCGCGCTCCGCCAGTCTTGTGAGCAGCTCATCCGCGAGAAAAGCAACAAATATCGCCAGCCACCTACCAATCTGACAGTCAACAGCAAGTCAGCATACAGTTGGCAAGTGCCATTAACTATAGAAAAGCAATTGGGCTATCAAATTCTAGTTGCTTCTTCCAAAGACAATATTGACAATAACAAGGGCGATATTTGGAATAGCGGTCGCGTCGAAGGTGGTCAGTCAATTGGCATTGAGCATGCAGGTGATGCGCTGAAAGCGGGCAAGAAATATTTTTGGAAAGTCCGTATCTGGGATGAAGCCAATCGAGTCATCGATTATGCTGATCCTCAATCGTTTATCTATTAATTTCAGCCTTATTATTTTGCCCAGAAACTTTCCATACATAGACCATAATAATCCTCAAATGAGATAATTTGTACCTATTAAGATTTCATTGTACTTTAAAATAAAAAAATGCGAAAAACAACACAACTTCTCTCGGCACTTCTCTGCTTTTCAATGCTTTCCCTCCCAATGATCGCACAAAAACAATTGGATAAAAAAGCCGTCGAAGAGGCGATGGTCAAAGCGATGGAATGGCAAGAAGCACATCCTATTCTAGAACAAGCACCTACCGACTGGACGAATGGGGCTTACTATACAGGCGTGACGCGAGCACATCAAGCGACTGGAAATATGGTCTTCCAAGCAGCATTGAGCACAATGGCTTATGACAACGATTGGCAAACTTGGAATCGCATTTACCACGCCGATGATGTTGTGATTGCTTATTCCTACTTATATTTACACAAGAACCGAAAAGGGGTTCCTGATCTAAAACCCACTACAGCTTTCCTTGACGAGCATCTTTTCGAGCCCAATCGCTGGAATAACGACGACAACGATAATGAAGTTACTAAAATACTTTGGTGGTGGTGCGACGCCCTCTTCATGGCACCTCCTGTCATTACGGTTTATGCAGACCTGATGAAAGAGCCCAAATATCTCGACGCCATGCACAAATACTACATGGAAACCTACGACTTGCTTTTTGATCAAGAAGAAAAACTTTTCGCTAGAGATACGCGCTACCAATGGACAGATTCGCCCGACGATCGCAAAGAAGCCAATGGTAAAAAGATATTTTGGTCGCGTGGTAATGGTTGGGTGCTGGGTGGTTTGGCGCTCCTATTAGAAGACCTACCAAAGGACTATGAGCATCGTCCTTTTTATGAAGACCTCTACAAAACAATGGCGGCACGGATCAAAGAACTACAGCCTGCCGATGGACTCTGGCGAGTGAGCTTGCTCCATCCAGATGCTTACGATCATGGCGAGGTAAGTGGCAGTGGTTTCTACACCTTTGCGCTGGCTTGGGGCATCAACAATGGACTATTGGACAAAGCTGAATACACACCAGCTGTTCAGAAAGCATGGAAAGGCTTGATGGATGCGCAACAGGAATCAGGTAAAGTCGGTTGGGTGCAAAACATCGGCAAAGATCCTCAGCCTGCAAATGAGGATAGTTGGCAGAATTTCGGAACAGGGGCGTTTTTGTTGGCGGGAAGTGAGGTGATGAAGATGAATTAAAAGAAAGACGTTTAACTTAAAACATGAGTCAGGCATCTTACTGCTTTTTTCTTGTAAGCCATCCACTCAAAAAGTAGCGGATGCCAAGAACGAAACTGCGCCAACAGAGCAGGTGACATCATCCGATTCTTCGGAAATGATGGCATTGCGAGGGGCGATGAAGGAATATGTCGAGACAGACGATGGCTATTATAAATATGAACTTGTAGATGAAATTGAAGAAGAAGGCTATACGACCTACGTCATCCGCATGGTTTCCCAAAAATGGCTCACAGAAGAGGAAGTCAATAATCCTGTATGGTGGCATTGGTTGACTATGGTCGTTCCTGATGAAGTTAATTCAGACCACGCACTTTTATTTATTCGTGGCGGTTCTACCAAATCCAAACAACCTGATAAAGCAGATGAACTACTCGTTCAGACCGCTTTGACGACCAAAAGTGTAGCGGCGAGTTTGCACAATGTCCCTTTTCAGCCCACTGAATTTGTGGGGGACAATGCCTACGGGCGACCTGAAAGAAAGGAAGATGAAATCATCGCTTATGGTTGGCGAAAGTTTTTGGAAGGTGGCGGCAAACTAGAAGATACCAAATGGCTAGCGCGCTTGCCGATGACAAAGGCAGCTGTGAAAAGTATGGATACGATGACAGATTTTACAGAAAAAATGGAAGGCGTGCCTACGGTAGAAAAATTCGTTGTGGCGGGAGCTTCCAAAAGAGGTTGGACGACTTGGACTTCAGCAGTGGTGGATGATAGAGTAGTCGCCATTGCACCTGCTGTGATTGATGTATTGAATATGTTTCCATCTTTCGATCACCACCACAAAGTCTATGGTTACTGGGTGCCTGCTTTTGGCAATTACACCTTTGAAGGCATATTGGATTGGCAAGACTCAGAAGAGTTTTATAGATTGAGTCAGGTCACCGAACCGTTTACTTTTCGGGAGCAACTGACCTTACCTAAGTTAATATTAAATTCAACTGGAGACGAATTTTTTGTCCCTGATTCTTGGCAATTCTATTGGGATGAATTGAAAGGCGAAAAACACATTCGTTCGCTCCCCAACACCAATCATTCGATGAAAGGAACGGATGTTTTTGAAACTTTGGTGGCTTTCTATCAAATGGTCATTACCGATACAGAACGACCTAATTTTGATTGGGAAGTGGTGAACGGAAAAATACATCTTCAAACGCAAGCTACTCATCCACCTTCCAATATCACTCTTTGGCAAGCGAATAATCCAAAGGCTAGAAACTTTCAGCTAGATACCATCGGTAAAGCTTTTCAGCCTACTAATATTCCAATCAGAGAAGATGGTAAATATGTGCTGACCGTGGATGAACCTCAAAAAGGATATACTGCCTTTTTTGCAGAATTGACTTTTCCAGGATTGGGGGTAGTGCCTCTAAAATTGACGAGTGGTGTGGTGGTCACGCCTGATGTTTATCCTTTTGAGGTGTATGAAAGTTCTAGTCCAAAAGGGAAAGAAAGGAAAGAGTCCTTGACGCCTCAGTAAAAAGAAAAAACAAGAAATGAAGTCAAAGCTCCTCATGCTTCTCGCCTACCTCACAATTTGCCAATTAGCTGAAGCGCAAACCGCCAAACCCAACATCCTACTCGTTATGGCAGACGATGTAGGCTTTTCAGATATTGGCTGTTATGGTGGCGAAGTGCAGACCCCTCATCTAGACCGTTTAGCAGCAGAAGGGATGCGTTTTCGTACCTTTTATAATATGGCAAAATGTAATCCGACGCGCTCGACTATGCTCACAGGTTTGTATAGTGGTGGCGATGGTGCGGTTCATTTGGCACAACTGACTAAACAAGCGGGCTACCACAACATCATGAGTGGCAAAGAGCATTTCGATAGTTGGGTGCCAGACTACTGCGCGACGGACAAAGTCTTCGATCATTCCTTTCATCTTTGGGCATCGACAGAGTATTTCAAACCGCCGAATAAGGAGTTTAGGAGACCGTATCATCTAGAAGGAAAGGAATTGAAAGCCGCCGAAATCAAGCATCGCATCAAGCCGATGTATCAGACGGATTTTATTACCGATTATGCCTTAGATTGGCTAGATGAAGCTTACGAAAAAGAGCAGCCTTTCTTTTTGTATTTGCCGTATCATGCGGCTCATTTTCCACTTCAAGCACGTCCCGAAGACATCGCCAAATATCGCGGAAAATATATGCGCGGATGGGACACGCTTCGCCGAGAACGCTACGAACGGATGCAACAACTAGACATCCTCCCCGAAAATGCAACTTTGAGCAAAGCAGAAGGCAATTTGAATACCCGTCGCGGTCCGCTGATTCCAAGCTATACTGATTACTATGCTTGGAATACGCTCGATGAGCCACAGAAAGATACACTTGATCTCGAAATGGCAGTTTATGCAGCGATGATAGACCGAATGGATCAAAATATTGGGCGGGTATTGGCGTCTTTGGAAGCGAATGGCAAATTGGACAATACGCTCATCCTATTCTTAGTGGACAATGGGGCTTGCCCGTTCTACGTTACTAAAAATGAGCACATCCCGCCTGGCTCGGACAGCTCTTATTGGGGTTTGCGCTCTACTTGGGCAAATCTAGCCAACACGCCTTATCGTCAATACAAACAAGCAGGTTTTGAAGGAGGAAGTCATACGCCTTTCATTGCATTCTGGCGCAACAACATCGCTCCCAATTCTATCACTGACGCCGTTGGTCATGTGGTAGATCTTGCGCCTACTTTTTTGGATGTGTTGAACATTCCTTATCCCGATAGCATCAAAGGGTTTCCCACCTTGCCGCTTCATGGTCGTTCACTTATGCCTATCTTCAAAAATGGAGATCGTGCCGAACCTGATTACTTCCTTTCGGGTACCAACGGCTTTAGAATGTATCGCTCGGGTGACTACAAAATCACGCAACTTAATAGTGGTGATTGGGAACTCTATAATCTCAAAAGTGATCCGATGGAAACGAAGAATTTAGCGAAAAAAGAACCGAACCAACTCGAAGCATTGAAGGCGGAATTTGCGAAAGTCGAAGGGCTTTTTCATGGTGCGGTGCAAACAAAATAAAAGTATCCGATACTTTCAAAATAAAAAAACATGAACCAACTTATCTTTACTTTTTTGCTCATATTGGGCAGTTTAGCTACCATTTCTGCTCAATCCCAAAAACCTAACATCCTCATGATCGCTGTGGATGATTTGCGTCCTGAATTGGGTTGCTACGGCAATGAGTTGATTCAGTCACCCAATATCGACAAACTAGCGAGTGAAGGTGTCGTCTTCAAAAATGCGTATTGCAATATTCCTGTTTGTGGAGCTTCGAGAGCAAGCATTTTGACAGGTGCGCGTCCGACTCAACATCGCTTTTTGAAATATTATGATCGTGCCGATGAACAGCATCTTTCTGCCATTTATTTGGCACAGCACTTAAAAGACAACGGCTACATGACTATCTCTAATGGCAAAATTTCGCATAAGCCGCAGGATCATGGTGCAAGTTGGGATGAAAATTGGCGACCGACGAAGTTCGGGACGGATTTTCGGAATTATGCTTTACCTGAAAACAAAGCCATCGAAAAAGCGGGCAAATCAAGAGGACCATCTTATGAAATGGCAGAAGTGCCCGATTCAGGTTACAACGATGGGCTTGTTGCCTTGAAAGTGATCGCGGATATTGAGCGATTGAAGAACTCAGATCAGCCGTTTTTTCTGACCGCAGGTTTTGTCAAACCGCACTTGCCGTTCAATGCGCCTAAGAAATATTGGGACTTATACGACCGCTCTGATTTCCAACCCGTCGGGCAACTCAAACTACCCGAAAACGCACCCGAAAAAGCTTTCCACAATTCAGGTGAGCTGCGAGCGTATGCAGGCATTCCGAAAAATGGTCCTGTGAGCGATAGTCTTTCCATCACTTTGCAGCATGGCTATTATGCGACAATTAGTTATGTCGATAAATTGATCGGTGACATATTACAAGCTTTGGAAGAAGCAGGGCTGAGAGAAAACACCATTGTTCTGCTTTGGGGCGATCATGGTTGGAATCTAGGCGATCATGGCATGTGGTGTAAGCATTGCAATTTCAATACGTCCCTTCAAACGCCACTCATCATTTCTGCACCAAACATGGCGAAAAATGCGACTGCTGAAACCTTAGCCGAGTTCATCGACATCTACCCGACGCTGACCGATCTGTGTGGCTTGGAAACACCCGAAACTGTGGAAGGAAAAAGCTTAGTGCCCATTCTAGAACAACCCGACGCACATCATAAAGACTTCATTATTAGCAAGTGGAAAAATGGATTGACCATCAAAACGGAAAAGTATGCCTATACCGAATGGTATGACGAGGCAGACACCTCCGTCGCAAAAATGCTCTACGATCATGAATCAGATCCTGATGAAATGAATAATCTAATCGGAGATGTCAGATACGAAGCTTTGACAGAGTATTTGAGTGCTCTGATGAAGCAGCATCGAGGGAAGGATTATTTTGTGGATACTTCTGAGCAGATTGGGAAGTAATCTCGAATTTACCTCTCAGTTTTTCAACAGACGACGCCGATACAGAAGAGGACTGTTGATCTACCTCACCTGCTGATACATCTTCAACACTTCCATTTTGAACCAATAATCGTACTGTGCTCTCAGTGACTGCACGACCGCATCTTGATACTGATTTTGAATGATGAGATAGTCGAGTTGATTGGTTGCCCCATACTCGTATTCTTTTCGTTTGCTTTGCAGCAGTCGCTCATTGACCGCCAAATTTTCTTGAGCTGATTTATGGATGTCCCAGGCAGCGCGCACATCCAAAATGGCTTGCTGCAAGTCAAGATCCAGTTGTTGCTTGGCTTCCGTATAATCGAGTCGCGATTGATAGAGATTGACTTTGGAGCGTTCGATATTGAGGCGATTGAGACCTTGATTGAAAATGGGGACATTGATGAATAGTCCGACACGCTGACCTAGGTTTTCATTGAGTTGATTGAAATAAGGATTGTTGCTCAGAATGGCGTCTTCGCCTGTAAAGATGACAGTGCCAGGATTACCCATAATGATGGCATCACGTTCTGTTGTGGTTGCTCTAAAGCCATCGACACGCTGAGCGGCAGAGGAAAAGAAAGAGTTGACATTCGCAAATAAACCAATGCTAGGCAGCAGTGCCCCTTTAGAAGCTTTGATGTCGTATTCTGCTGCTTTCAGAAAGGCATTCTGAGCTGTCAACGTAGGAAAAGATTGCCTAATTGAATTGACCAATTCTGTTTCGTTCAAGACTGGCATATTGATTTCCTCAATTTTGATGCGCGCTATATCAAGTGGCGTTTCTAGGGGTAAAAAAAGCTGTCGCTTGAGATCGTTTTGTGCCGTTTGTAGCAGATACTCATTTTGTACGACTTGCTGATCGGCTTGCGCAACTTGTGCCTCTAGCTCCAGACGTTGAGTGACCGAAGCTGTACCGACTTGCGACTGACGCTCCATATTTTTGAACTGATCGGTCAGCGATGCTTGATTCAATTTGGCTTGTGCCAATTGATCTTCTGCCAACAAAACAGACACGTATGCACGCAGTACATTGATACTCGTCGTCAGTTCGGTCGCTTTGTTCAGTTGCTCGCTACCTGCCAGCACTTGCTCTTGCTGTCGAATGCGGTTGATGGTTCTACCGCCATTAAACAAATTCAAGTTGCCCCTTATGCTCAGATCGTTAGACGTGATCCGCTGATTGTTGAAAGAGTTGGTTGTCGGATCGATGGTACGCCCAAACTGCATAAGCATAAATCCTTGCCCTTCTAGAGTGGGGAGTCGTCCATTCTTCGCTTCTTTATAATCCAATTTTGCCAGATCTACATCTAGCTCAGATCTCAAGACGGTAGGTGACTGTTGCAAAGCATAGTCGATACAGCGATCGAGTGACCAAGTGTCTTGAGCAGATAGTTGACTAAGAGCAAATAAGAGTATGATGAACAAAGTCCTTTTGATGATAGACATTAGACATTAGATTTTAGACGATAGAATAGGGATGAGCGTAGTGAGTATCAAAGCTGCTCGTCCTTCCGAATAAATCCGTCTTCCAGTTGAATGATACGAGAGCCATAGCTAGCATTTTTCTCCGAATGGGTTACTTGAATAATGGTGATGCCGTCGCGATGT
Source organism: Bacteroidota bacterium (assembly GCA_038749535.1). Taxonomy (GTDB): domain Bacteria; phylum Bacteroidota; class Bacteroidia; order Chitinophagales; family Saprospiraceae; genus JAAUTG01. Next base: position 6,066 of record JBCDHX010000141.1, on the reverse strand, counting down.
AGCTCTTGAAAAAGCTCCATGATGTCCTCGCCTTGTTGCTTGTGTAAGTTACCTGTTGGCTCGTCTGCCAATAACAATTTCGGCTTGCTCACGACAGCTCTAGCGACACCTACAAGTTGTTGCTGTCCACCACTTAATTGATCGGGAAATAAGTCCTTCTTCGCTACTATATTGAAGCGATCTAGTATGTCCGCGACGATGCTTTTGCGCTCTTTGGACTTCACGCCACGATATAGCAATGGCGTTTCGATATTCTCATAAACTGTCAGATCATCGATCAAGTGATAAGCTTGAAAAATGAAGCCAGTATACTGTTTGTGGATTTCTTGCTTGCGTTTTTCTCTGATGTCGTGCATCGGTTCGTCAAAGAAATAGTACTCTCCACTAGAGGGGGCATCCAGCATCCCAACGATGTTGAGTAAAGTACTTTTCCCAGCACCACTGGGTCCCATGATGGTGACAAATTCGCCTTCATTGATGGTCAAATCGACGTCTTTTAAGACCCATGTTTTGCTAAATCCTTTTTTGTGGTAGCGTTCTATGTTTTTTAGTTGTATCATATTTTAAATTGTGAGACGCGATAGGTGAAAGGTGAAAGAATCCAACACTTTACGCTTTAGTTCTACGTCTTAATTTTCAATTTTGTAAGAAAACCATTCATTTCAATGATAAACAAAAGTGATGCCAAGTTAGTAACTCATTGATTATCAGATTTGTAAATCGAAAAATTAAGCTCTTCGTTCGGATGTGGACAGAGAGGTGTTCGGATTTGAACAGTGGGAAAAGGATTGGTAGGTAAAGCACCATTTCACCTTTTATTTTAATCGTACCTTTAGCATCTATCTTTTAATCTTTTGTAAAAGTATATTCACGCTCACATGAAATTAACTTTCATATTCCTCTCATTCCTACTCACCCTTTCTGCCATGACCCAATCAACCGTTTGGGCAGAAAACCTTATCACTGTACCCGAAAAGACGGAGTACCAACAGACTTCTACCTATCAAGAAGTGATGGACTTCATTAGGGCACTTCAAGAATCATCTGACTTACTTCATTTGGAATACATGGGGACAAGCAAGGAAGGTAAAGATATTCCAGTTGTCGTACTGGCGAACCCCAAAATAACAACACCAGAAGAAGCCGCTGCTTCAGGCAAACCAGTGATGTACGTGCAAGGCAATATTCATGCGGGAGAAGTGGAAGGAAAAGAAATTATGTTGATTTTAATGCGAGAGATGCTATTGGGCGACAAACAATATTTGCTGGACAATCAAATCATAGTTTTTGCGCCTATTTACAATACTGACTCCAATGACAAAATGGAAAAAGGCATTCGACCTTCTCAAGAAGATAGCCCAATCGAAGTTGGTCTGCGCGCCAATAGTCAAGGACTGGATTTGAATAGAGATGGCGTCAAGATAGAAGCTTTGGAGACACAAGCACTGATGAAAAATGTGCTATTAAAGTGGGACCCTGAAATGCTCGTTGATCTGCATACGACTAATGGCACTTGGCATGGCTACGGACTGACCTACGCGCCCAGTTATCACTATGCAGGAGAGAAAGCACCTTATGACTTTACGCAAGATCAATTGTTGCCAGCGGTCACAAAAGCTGCCGAAGAAAAGCACAATGTTTATCTGGGACCTTACGGTTATCATTCTGTGAGAAGTGGTTGGCCTCCGAAAGCCATCGTGACGTACAATCATCATCCTCGCTACTTGGTCAATCAGATGGGATTGAGAAATAAAGTCGGTATCCTAAGCGAATCTTTTGCTCATGATCGTTTCTACAAACGGATGCACAGCAACTATGCTTTCTTGCTAGAAATCTTAGAATATACCAACGAAAATGGTAAGAAAATGGCTGCCATCAACGCCCAAGCCGAAAAAGATGCTATCGCCAATGTAGTTGAAAATGCAGGAAAAGCAAGTAAAGGAGTACGCTTCAAAAAAGTAGCATTGGAGCAAAAAATAGCTAAATATAGAACGTATGATTACACACCTTATCTAACCGAAAAAGGTGATACGACTTATGTCCGCTCTGGCAAAATCATTGATGTACCGAATGTGGAAAATTACTCCAAATTCGAGGCGACAGTTCAAAGTCGTTTGCCGAGAGGTTATTTCTTACCCAAATCTATGCGAACTATCGTCGAGCATCTGGAGCAACATGGTATCGAAGTGACGCAGCTGGAGAAATCTCAAAAAGTAGAAGGCGAAGTCTTTTTGATAGACAGTCTGATCTTATCCTCTCGGAAGTTTGAAGGACACTTCATGGCAAGCGTAGAAGGCGAATTTGTAGCAGCAACCAGAAAATTCAAGAAAGGTGATTATTGGATTGATATGGCGCAACCTTTAACCAACCTCATCTTCTATCTGCTCGAACCTCAGTCCGATGATGGTTTGGTTAACTGGAATTTCTTTGATGAGTATTTAATCAAAAAAGGTGTTAAAGAAAAGCAGGTAGAGTATCCTGTGTTTAAGTATTATGAGTTGAAATGAGGAATAGGATGTTGGGTAGCTAGTATATGAAATTGGTTGATTGTGTTTATCTTTGAATATGAGAACAATATACATCACTTTTTGCGTACTAACTGCCATGCTATGCCAGGCACAAAACCTCTATTTCCCACCCACAAATTCTAATGTCTGGGAGACCACTTCAGCAACTTCGCTAGGCTATTGCTCCGAAGGGATTGACAGCCTCTATCAATTTCTAGAGGACGAGCAAACCTACTCTTTCATGTTGCTCAAGGATGGGAAAATCGTGCTAGAAAGATATTTCGGTACTTATACTGCTGATAGCATCAATGTTTGGTTTTCAGCAGGCAAGTCTTTTACGGCACTCTTGACAGGCATCGCGCAAGAAGAAGGTGCTCTAGATATTGAGGACAAAACTTCTGATTATTTGGGAAGAGGCTGGACAAATTTGAGCCCACAAAAAGAGGATTTGATTAAAGTCCGTAACCAGCTTTCTATGACTTCGGGATTAGAAGAATTTACGTTTCTCTGTACGTTTCCTTTTTGCTTAACCTACCGAGCAGATGCGGGTACACGTTGGGCATATCACAATGGTCCATATACCCTAATAACGGATGTCGTGGAGGAAGCCACTGGATTAGATTACAATGCTTTTTCTAACACACGCGTAGAACAACCCATTGGCATGAATGGCTTTTGGGCACGTGATGTTTTCACTCATTTCTACTACAGCAACGCTAGAGACATGGCGAGATTCGGCTTGCTTTTCCTCAATGAAGGGCAGTGGGACAATACGACCATATTGGGTGACCAAAACTACTTCGACGCTATGGTCAATACTTCCCAAAATCTCAACCTATCTTACGGCTATTTGTGGTGGCTCAACGGCAAATCCAGCTATATCACAACTGGTACACCTACCTTATTCGATGAACCACTTCAACCCAACGCACCCGCAGATATGTACTCGGCAATAGGTCTGGATGGACAACACATCAGTGTCGTGCCGAGCAAAGGATGGGTAATGGTCAGACAAGGCGATTTTTCAGCCAATGGTCGTGTTGGGTTCGATTTATTGGATGAAATCTGGAAGCGAATCGTCGCCCTAGAAACACCAACAGTGTGCCGCAATACGATTATTTTCAGTGATTGCTATCTCGATGATGCACTGCCACTCCAAGCTTTTGAGGCTCAAACCAATATCGTTAGCAGCGGAAACATTCAAATTGAATCTGGCAAAACAGTCGCTTTGACAGCTGGAGAAGAAATCGTACTCAAAGAGGGATTTGAAGCGCTGAACGGCTCAGATTTCAGCGCGCAAATTGTCCCCACTTTGGAGTGTACACCATCTCTAAGTAATAGTGGAATTGATCTAAGAAATGCGGATGTACCATCCTCATCTCTTGAAGAAAATGAACTTCAACAGTTCACCTCTAGTGTCTATCCAAACCCTAGCCAAGATGTCATCAATTTACAAATCGAATTCGATCAAGCCCAGCCGATCCAAGTTTATCTGACCGATATTTCTGGCAAGCAGCAACAATTACTTTACGACGGATGGACGGAAGTTGGTCAGCAGCAGCTGGAGTTTGACTTGCAGCAACTTAGTAAAGGCACTTATATTTTGAATATTCGGACGGGGTCGGAGAGTCGGTTTCATAAGGTGGTGTTGCATTAGATAGTGATAGTGAGCGGCATGTGAAGCATGATTCGAGGGATTGCATATTCTTTGGAGATTAGACAAAAATAAGGTATATTTGGAGAGCGTCTGAGCTTAGAACAAGTGAGTAAATTCTAATTAAAATGCAAAACCATGACGGCAATATTAGATGGAGTAGTGAGTGTAGAAGAATACCTAGATATGGAAGAAGTATCCCAGGCGAAGCATGAATTTTATAACGGAAAAGTAGTTGAAATGCCAGGTGGTTCTACGACACACAATCAAATTTCGGCGCGACTAATTGCTATGCTTGTTCACGAACTGGATGAAGCTGAAAAAGATTATATCGTTTACAGCAGCGATATGAAAATACAAATCCCCAAATACAATCATTTTGTCTATCCTGGTGCGGTGGTGGTTTGCGAAAAACCTGAATTTTACAAGAATCGAAAGGACGCTATTATCAATCCACTACTCATTATCGAAGTTCTCTCTCCCAAAACAGAAGAATACGACAAAGGGCACAAATTCTTGAAATACAAAACACTGCCTCCTTTTAAAGAGTACGTCTTAGTACGACAAGATAAGCCTTACATCAATACCTTTTTTAGAAGTTCTGATACGACTTGGGAAGAGATAGAGGCAAGCAATTTAGCGGAAAGTATTTTGTTGAAGTCGATCAATGTTGCTTTGGATTTGAGTCGGGTGTATAAGAAGGTTCGTTTTGAGTAGTAGCAGTATCAACCTTCACCCCATATACACATACCCAATATCACTCCCAAAAATATCCTCCAGCAAAGTCACTTCCAAAACACCAGTTCCATCCTTGTAATTAGAAGCACTACTGTACAGATAATGCTCAGGCTCACTGACGATTTTTGCCACACATGGATTCAAATGAATGTAATCCAGTTTCTGCCGAATCACTTTAGGACTGTACAATTCGATGGGATGATTGTCGCGCTGCCAAACTTGATACTGACTGTGGGTTTTGTTTTTTCTGGCGTGAAAAGCAAACGTATCCAACAATCGTTCTCGACGACTTTCGGGCTGCTTTTTATCTTTGAGATATTTCAGTATTTGATTAGCGGTAAAAGACTTGAAGCTTTGTAGGATAGGCGATAAACCTGTCTTTCGATCTGTGCGTACAATCAGGTGGATGTGGTTGGACATGATGGCGTAGGCAAAAACAATCAACCCTTTTTCTTTTTGACAGTAGCGCAACCTATCAATAATCATATCTTTGTAAACAGGTCGCGTGAATACATCCGCAAACTCTACAATGGTCATCGTCAAGAAAGTTCAAGCCATTTTGATCTAGTATTTTGTAGCGCATTTTCTTTGTGGTTGGTTCATGGCTAAAGTAGTGGATTTTTAGCAAAAGATACTTTGTTTTACACAAGCCCCCATTGTTCTTTACTCGCTGCTAGTTCCAGCTAGCAGGCGGACAGTAGTACAGGCGTCCTCGCCTGAATGTATTTGACGAGCAGTATAGTATGGCGGACGGGAGTCCGCTACTACGTTCGTTTGACCACTCGGAAGTGGTAACGAGCAGCATGTGGAGCGCGAGCGGGGGATATTCATGATTTTGCATGGGCGAAATATTGGAATACAACAAGTCCTAATTTCCCGCGGACTTCATCTGAGGTCTTATTTTTACCTAATTCACCTCTCAGGGTATTAGAGACTCTACCAGTTGAAAATGGTATTTATAAATTTATTTTAGAAGAGTACTAATGGATAAAAGTGACTATAGAAAATTCCTCGAAGAGGATGAAGAGTTTTTGGAAAATAAATATTCTGCTTTGTCAGATGATGATAAGTACTCGCTTTGGGTTTATGTACTTACTTATAACATAAGAGATAGACATCATCTCAGTGATCCACTAAGAAAGTTTAACAAAAAAAACTATGAAAAAT
>JBCDHX010000140.1:0-15495 GCA_038749535.1 Bacteroidota bacterium | reverse complement strand
TTAGATTTAACTGATTATCAATAGTTTGCGGTTCTAGGGAAGAAAAAATTAGTGAGTTTAGCGAGCTAAATGAACTCATTTTTTCAAAGCTAGGTTCGTAAGATATTGGTTATCAGAACGATAAAAATTTAGACATACTCTAAGTCTAGAAAAGCATAGTTTTCAGAATATGAAGTACGCAAAGTATTCATTATTAAACACATAGAAACATAATTTACATAGTTTTTAAAGAAAAAACGCTTCTCTTTGAGCAGCAAAACAGGCGTATCCAAAATATTCTTTCCACTCAAAAGACTGTCTACTTTCCCGGGTGTGTATAACTCAAAATAATCGCCATACAGATAGCAAAAAGTAGTCGTTGTCCAAAGGGCTGCCAGTTTGAACTTGATGTGCGGTCGGAAGTTGGTTAAGATAGAAGCTGTTGCTTTGCTCATGGATTGTATTTTGGGATGGGACAAAGCAGCAGCGCGAAGTTACTGTCAATCATCGACGCGCATGAATTCAAATGGAATGTTCATATCTCCACCAGAAACAGTCGCGTAGATAGTATCGTTTTGGTGTTTGTATTCAATGCGGTTGGGAAACTCAATATCCAGATTTTCGGCAGTAAATGAGTTGGTTTGTAGATCGGTGAGTTGGAAAACGGTCGCTGCTTCTTCTTCCGGCGATCTGATCTCCAATTGCCATTGTTCATCCACTTCTACCAATTTCATGTACTCTTTCCAGATTGTATCTGCTGCTTGCATTGTATAGCCCAAGCCTGAGTAACCCTGATTCTCATTTACAGTCCAGTATTCAAAAGTTGTTTTACCAGACTCGTCATTGAGCCTTTGCCAGGTACCGAGCAACCAATTCAGTTCTATTTTTTGGGACGAATCGATTTCTGCTTCTGACTCTTGCTCATCAAAGGCATTGTTTTGGCAGGAAAAAATGAAGAGTAGGAGCACAACTGGAAGGCAATATTTCATAAATGTCATTGTTTGTAATATAAAAGTAATCCAATATCCTCACTAACAAAACACTAACGCTTCTTTAACCACCCGATAACTGACTTCTACGTAGGTCAAGCATTACTGTAGTATAAGAAAATCAGACAGCAGTAGACGAGTTCTTTGAGACTCCATATTCTTTGACACACAACACATCAAACATGAGACACTTACTGCGCATCCAATCCGCTTTCTTTTTCCTAGCTATATTGATGGTACAGATCAGTTGTACAGAAGACTTCTTCGTACTGCCAGAAGAAGAAGATATAGAACCTGTAGAAGAAACTACGACAGCTACGACCACAGATCTAGATGCTTTCGCCACATCCGCACTCAGCCAAGTCAATCAGTTACGCCGACAAGGCATCCGCTGTGGGAGTCAGTTACAAGGTGCTGCTGCTCCACTCCGCTGGAACAACAAACTCGCCACTGCCGCTTATCGTCATGCCAAAGATATGGCAGACAAAGGCTACTTTTCTCATCAAGGATCGAATGGCTCGAAAGTGAGTGATCGCGTCACGGCTGCTGGATATACTTGGAGTCGAGTCGCCGAAAACATCGCCAAGGGACAGCGCGATATGACGACTGTGATGCGCGATTGGAAAAACAGTCCCGGTCACTGCAAAAACATCATGAATCCCAACTATAAAGAGTTTGGGATGGCGCGAGTCGGCAATGTTTGGGTGCAGGTGTTTGCGACTGGGAGGTAGTGGTTATTGAGTGTTTTAGTTGTTTTTCAGCTGAAAGCTTTCTACCTGATAAAACATCATCTGATAGCCTACACCGATCTCGAATAGCAAGCCGCTGACTTCGGGTAGAGGAGAATCAATGTATCGCAAGCCTGCATGAAGATTGATATTATTAGTGAAAATCGTCGGGTTGAGATAGTAGCCGCTGATGTGATCTCTACCAAGCTGAATTGGATAATTCAAAACGATTCCTGGACTCCACCCTCTCAATTGTACCCAATCGCGATCTTCATTGTTGAGTTTGGGAGTGACATTCTGCATAGAAAAACCCAATTCGGCATGTATACTGAATTGTTGAAACCATTTGCCATAGCTGAAAGCGACTATGCCGCCTGTGATATTGTCGCCTTGAGGTCGATTGCTTTCGATGGGCAGATTTTGTCGGAGTGGCTGATCGAAAAGATTGATACTGATCCCGAATATTTGTTCTTTTTGAGTTGTGTAGCGCACATCTGTTAGCATTCCAAATCCTGTCCCTAAATAGTCGGTTGCTTGACCGACAAATTGACTGCCACCCAAACCTATCATCCAGCTAAAATGATCTTTGCCGCGCTCTACATATTCAAAGTCTTCTGCGCGTAGTCTACGATAGCTGCCGGAATTGCCGAGTGATGTCTGTTGACGAGTCGTTCCATATTTAGGAAAAGACATTTGCAGAATGTAAAAAGCCTCTACTGGTTTTCCAGCTTCTAAAGCTGGTATGAATGGACTGAGTTGCATCGTGCGTTGCTGCAAACTATCCAAAATAGCTGCGTCGTCGATACCGTTGATCTCAGCTAACTCATAACCACCCACCGTATCAATTAGAAAGTAAAATTCTACAGGTCGTTCAGAAAGGACTTTGCGCTGTTCTTTTGAAAAGTCGATGCCATAGTAGACTAAAGCTAGTCTATTGAGTCCACTGGGATAAGAAGGTTCTCGATCTAATACAGTTGTTTGTGATTGAGCAGAAAATGCTAGTAATAGTAGGCTTAATACTGAAAGTAATCTCATATATGTTTTTTCATTCCTAAGTAGTTTCTGTTGTATTGGACGCAGAAAATCAGGCTAAGTTACTTCGTCGGGAGAGCATATTGTATGACATTATGATATATGCCAATGTGTTGTCTTGACAAAAAGAGTGCAAGATACCACGAGCGTTACGTCTCCAGCAGCCAATCATCTCATCCAATGACAGCCGTGATCGTATACTGATTTTTGAGAATGAGCAGCTCTTTTAGAGCTGCTTTTAGCTTTTTTTTGCAAGGCTGGATTGCCGATTTATTGGGTACGAGCATGATGAACTCATATTTATTGAGATCGTAGGCTTTCTTTTGTTCGATGCGGTACTCGATCTCATCGATGACATCCTCTACAGCGTAGCCTTCGTATAGCACGACTTTTATGCGATTAGTCTGTTGAGGTGTCACCTTCTTTTTATTCAAATCCCAAGTAATCGTATTCTTTCCTTTATATCGTCTCCCGGTATAGCCTGCGCGCTTGTAATTGGGTAAGAAATCCATGTACTCTGGCTTAGCGTTATTGTGCCAACCGACACGCCAAGCAGTCAACTCATCGACGTTCAGTGAGTCAGGATGTAGACACGTATTTGCCATGACGGAAAATGGATATAGCTCTCTTGCTCGTTGGGCGCGCTTGGGTGTCTGCGTCTTATATTCTGCATACAGATCCCACGCCCCAAACTGGTGCAAGATTTCATGCGCCATGACCAGATGATTGGTAGACAGGCCGTAGCTCTTTCGGCAATAGACTACCGCTAGATCAATGGCTTGTGACTGAAAAATATTGAAGGCATGACTCCGACCTTGGTCTTTGACTAAAAAGATCAACTTGAAGCGCTTCTTATTGAGATCGAAGCCATAAGCATCCAGCAAATCGTGAATAGATTCATGTCCCAATGCCTTGCTCGCCGTACTGATTTCTCTGTAAAATCTACTCTCTCTTTTGCAGTCGATATAAACCTCTCGATTGGTTTCTGTAAAGTGAGTTGTGTTGAAAGTGAGTGGCTGATGATAGTTGGCCGCCTGATCGATTAGCCAATTGTAAGCTTTACTCAGTTCTTGCTCATAATACTCTTTTTCTGCTAATGTCCAACTACTGCTTGGTGTGTTGATGAACAAGGAAAGTGTATACACTTCGCCGGATAGAGACTCATAAACACGCGCTTTGGAAGAGGCAAATTCTTGGCTGAATAAAGAAAAACAGCTAATGAGAAATAAGAAAAGGAATAGGTAAGATTTAGTCATCATGGGTCAAAATTTATGCAAAGAAAACAAAAAGAATGGTAGCTATATACAAACTAGGGCAAACGCATCAAAAGTATGATAATCAATAGTTGTCGTATGGAGCAAGTGTGGAACACGTTTTACTTAGGTGGCGGATGGCGAAAGGGCAGGTTCGACGGAGGAGCTCGCCATTTCTAGCGTTTTTTCTCCCTTTTTGGGGCAATGCCAAAAAGGGAAGCCCGTTGGCTTGAGACAGATGCCAAATTCGAAATAATAGATCTTTTCAAAAAGATAAAACCAATAGTTAATGTGTTTTTGAGTTTGATACGTTTGGCATCGCCAATAATTCCGTATTTTCGCTCCATACTTCACCTGATTCAACAAATTATGGCAGCGCGCTATCGGCTTCTTCTCTTCTTCCTTTTAGGTTTTTCTGCGATCAGTTTCGCACAAACCAACATCCTCGACGCTCGCATCAGTGGCGATTATACACCGAGTACCATCATCCAAATATTACAAGATATAGAGCGACAAATCGAAGTTCAGTTTTACTACGATCCCGATAAAGTTCCCTATTTCAAAGTTAGTCATGAGTTCAAAGATGAGCGACTATATGATGCGCTGGAGCAAGTGTTTAAAGAGACGCTGCTCATGTTCGCGCAGTATGAGCCGGGCAAAATTATCATCGCTAGAAAGACCAATTTCAATAAAGAATATGCCGAACAGCTCATCGCCCAATGGGATGCTGGAGAACTAGAAGCACCAGAACTCAGTGCTGCCAAAGAAGAGTCGTTGAGTTTTGGGAAGAAGAGTACAGCAGCAAGCGGCACATTGACGTTTAGCGGAACACTGCTCGATGTAGCGACGCGTGATGCCATCATTGGCGCGACTTTGACCACCAAAAGTGGAGAGGGAACGGCGACGGATGTTTTCGGAAAATTTGAGCTGCCACTTGAAGCAGATGAGCATCTGATTATGGTCAGATACATTGGGTATCAGCCTATTGAATTGACGCTGGAACTCTATGAAAGTGGAGAAGCAGAACTGCTCATGAATACCAATCCACTAGAGCTAGACGAAGTGGTCATCAAAGCAGCCGCAGCCGACGCCAATGTCCGTTCCACACAAATGGGCATCGAAACGCTGACGCCTGCTACCATCAAAGAATTACCTTCTTTTCTGGGCGAAGCCGATGTTATCAAAAGCTTAGAAATGTTGCCCGGTGTGACCTCCGTAGGAGAAGGGTCAGCAGGTTTCAATGTGCGTGGCGGTAGCATTGATCAGAACTTGATTTTGCAAGAAGAAGCTCCTGTTTTTAATGCCTCTCACGTACTCGGTTTTTTCTCCATCTTCAATCCTGATGCCGTCAAAAACGTCACGCTTTACAAAGGACACATTCCGGCTCAGTATGGTGGGCGATTGTCCTCTGTTCTTGATGTGCAATTGCAAGATGGCACCTACGATAAGTCTACCGTTTCGGGTGGTATTGGTCTAATAGCGAGTCGATTGCAATGGCGAACACCGATCAAAAAAGGAAAAACGGCATTGCTTGTCGGGGCGCGAGCTTCTTACTCGGACTGGTTGCTGCGTAGAGTTCAGCTGCCGGATGCACGGGCGAGTTCAGCTTATTTTTATGATGGCATTGCTAAGTTAACGCATCGTTTTTCAGAAGAGAGCAAACTGACCTTATCCTACTATCGTAGTTTTGACTTCTTTCGTTATGCACAAGATTTTGGTTTTGATTGGCAGACACAATTGGTCAATCTGAAATGGCAAAAAATATGGAACGATCAGTGGTCATCGACTACCACAGCAGTAGGCGGCGATTATGTGAGTCAGCAATTTGATCCAGAAGGGACGGACGCGTTTGAGTTGTCCAATGGATTGCGCTACGCCAAATTCAAACAACACAATTTTTATCGCCCCAATCAGCAACACGCCATCAGTTTGGGCGCAGACATCACCTTCAATGATATGCGACCGGAGCAATTGCGACCGAATGTAGCAGGTTCGGGTATTCGCAGTTTGAATATTGAAAAAGAGCAAGCCTATGAGTTCGGCGTTTACGTCAGTGATGAGTGGAATATCAGTCCGCATTGGGCGATAGATGTGGGGTTGCGATATAGCGGTTATCAACATTTGGGACCTGATGTTGTCTACAACTATCGAGAAAATACACCGCGCATCGTCGAAAATCTGCAAGATAGTACGATCTACGCTGCGGGTGAACCCATCGTTTACTATGGTGGATTCGAGCCACGAGTGTCTCTGAAATGGCAAGTCAATGAGCAAAGTGCGGTCAAGTGGAGCTACAATCGTTTGCAGCAGTTTATTCACTTGATCTCTAATACGGCAGTCGCTACACCTGTCGATGTCTGGCAACTGAGCAATCCTTATTTGCCACAAAAAATAGCCGATAATTTTTCTATGGGGTTGTTCCGAAATTCGGATGATGCGATGTGGGAAACATCGATTGAAGGCTATTATCGGACAATTGATAATCAATTGGATTTCAAAGATTTGGCGACACTTTTATTGAATGAACAAATAGAAACAGAGTGGCTCAATGGCGTCGGTAGAAGCTATGGTTTGGAGTTTTACGGCAAAAAGAATTTGGGACGGTGGACAGGATGGCTGTCGTATACGTATGCCCGCTCTGAAACCAGAATAGATGCCAATTTCGACGATGAAGTCATCAACAATGGGGAGTGGTTTCCGGCTTACTACGATCAGCCGCATCAATTGAGCTTTTTTGCGCGCTGTCAGGTGCTGCCGACTCAGGTTTTTACCGCCAACTTCACTTATCGTTCCGGTCGACCGATTACTGCTCCGGTAGCGAGCTATTTTGTCGGTTCTGCCTTGATTCCGCACTATTCGGAACGCAATCAATTTCGCATTCCGGCTTATCATCGCTTGGATTTGGCGTATACATTTGACAATCAAAAAGCAAAACGACGTGGACTTAAAAGCAGTTTGACGGTTGCTATCTACAATGTCTATTTCCGAAAGAATGCGTTCTCTGTTTTCTTTCAACGCGATAGCCAAAATGTTCCACAGGCGTTTCAGTTGGCAATATTGGGAACGGCTTTGCCGAGTGTGACTTACAATTTTAGTTTCTAGAGGTGAGCGGCGAAAGGTGACCAGTGAAAAGCGATGCGTAAGAGTTGGCTTCAGCGGAAATAATAAGCTTACAGACAGCTTTACTTGTGATCTTTGCCTCCTGGTTTGTCTAAATCCCAAAATGAATTTTTATTTATGTAAGGCGTCCGAATTAATACGTACGTTTCAGATGAATCCGATTTTGATATGAGAGTAGTTATTTTTCTTTTCACCATAGCTTTTCTGTGCCATTCCTGTCTCGAGAAAATAGATTTTGACACAGATTTTCCGGACAATTTGTTGGTCGTCGATGGGACATTTACAGATACTGATGAAGTTGATCAAGTAAGGTTGTCTTTTGCTATCGACTACGGCAATCAGACACTGGCGCCCATCCAAAATGCGCAACTGACACTATACGACGATAAAGGCAATTCAGAAGAATTGGTCGAGGTGGGAGATGGTGACTATCAGTTCGTCAAAGCGAGATTATCAGGTAGGGTAGGGACGAGCTACCACTTGGAGATCTTACTGAATGATGGTCGATTGTATCGGTCAGAGCCGGAAATATTGCGGGCTGCACCACCGATTGATAGTTTTCTGTACACTGTCCGACCTTTTGAGCGGACCAACGACTTTGGGCGTATCATCAATGAAGTCGACTTTCAGCTTTCTGTACAGACGGACATCAACAGCGAGCAGCAAACGAGCTTTTTGCGATGGGATGTAGAACACGTCTATGCGTTTCAGCAGCCGTATTTATACTATATTCCATTCAGTTCTAGTGCCGTCTGCTATGTGACAGAGGAGTTGAATGCGCAAGCTATTTCAATATTCGATGGACGCAACTTTGCGGAGAATGCCACCATCCGAGAGCAGGTTGCTTCCAAAGAAATGGACTACACTTTTGCCTATGCCCAAAGCTATCGCGTGAGTCAGTATGCGATGAGTGAAAGGGCGTATACGTATTGTTCACAGATCGATCAAATCAGCAACCGAGTTGGCAATATTTTCGATGTGCCGCCTGCACCTGTGAGAGGCAATATAAAGAGTGTCAATGATCCTGAGGAGACCGTTTTGGGCTTTTTTAATGTATCTGGTGTGAGTCGCTCGACACTATTTTTGACGCCCGGCGATACACAAGAATTTTATCAGCCTATCCAGTTCTGCGCCGGCACTTTCAACAATTCCCGAGATCAACTACCACAACCTTGCTATGGTTGTTTGGTGATTCAAGGTAGTAGTTTGGAGCGTCCGTTTTATTGGTAAACGTTCACTGAGAGAGAAAAAGCTCATCCGATCAAGTCAGATGAGCTTTTTTGATGCAAGTATCTCTCACTCAAAAGTTATATTAAAGCAACATCAGTTTCTTCACCATTCGCGCTTTCTCAGTCGTCAATACGATGAAATAAACACCTTTTTCCAGATGACTCAAATCTCTCGATAACTGGTAATGGCCACTTGAGGAAGATTCATTGAGCAGCGTCTGTATCAGGCGTCCACTTTGATCTATCAGCTGTATCTGCGCTATGCTTGGCTGCGGCAAGTTGTACGTGAGCGTCACTTGTCCTGCGCTTGGATTGGGAGAAATGAGAACATTCATCTCGGTACTCGCTTTAGTATCTAATGCGATAATGGAAGAATACTCAAATACACCATCGAAGTCCATTTGCTTCAAGCGATAATAGTACGTCTGTCCTCGTTTGATCTCCTGATCTGTATAAGTATATTTTTGATTGACCAAACTATTGCCCGCACCTTTGATAAAATCAATCGCTGTAAATAAAACGCCATCCAGTGATCGCTCCAGGTAGAAGCCTTCGTTATTAATTTCGCTGGTCGTCTCCCAGCTGAGTACCGCTTGATTTTTAATCATTTCGCCTCTAAAATACAGCAATTCTACAGGTAAAACGGTACCACCTGACAAAGTAAATCCTGAAAATCCAGTATTGACCATTGTCGTGTAAGCTAGATCCCCTGAAGGAATAGTCGTAGACGTAGAAGTCGCAAAGGTAAATTGAGTAGCACTGCTGATCGGTCCATCACTTTTCGCCAACTGCAGTGAGTTTCTGTCTTCGCCTGTTGTGTTCGCCGCTTCAAAACCACTAATCTCTGCTTCCGTGTAGTAAAGCGTGATGTTATAGCTACCGGATGGATTGTTGGTGGTCGGCGAGATCATCATTGTTTTACTGATCGTCTCTACATTAGCTTGAGTGACAGCCCCTGTTCCTGCCCGATCAATAGTAACAGTCGTACAGCCGTAGTCATGACTGCTGAGGTTTTCGATTTTGGCAATGATCTCTCCATCCGTTTGAGAGTAGAAATAGACCGTTTGGTTAGGACCTAGATACTCTTCTGAGGAGGCGTTGAGTACGGTTTCTGCCGTGATGAGTGAGCTTACTTTCAACCGAACATAAGGTGCATTGCCTGTAAACTGTATATCCGTGAGACTACAGCCTGATGCGCCATTGCTTCTATTGTAAGCAGTTTGTGTATAGCTGCCGGCATTGTAAGTGGCTACACCATCTGCGGAAGTAGTAGAGGTATTGTCAAAACAGGTCTCGACGATGATATTGGATGTGCCGTCCCAAGTAAAGGGCGTGTTGAAAACAAAATTGTTCCATCCATCTACTGTAGAGTAGTCGTCCGTGTATACGGTCGTACTGGCATCGTTTGAGAATGAGCTACCCAGTGAAGTCGTGGTCGTCTGTCCGATCTTGATGGTAAAGTCGCTGAAAGGCTGGCTGCTACTTTTACTATTGACAAAAAACGAAAGTTCTTCGATCTCTCCGGCTTTGAATCCTGCGCTTGCCAGTGCCGAAGCCAAAATAAGTGTCTGATAGCGTTCGTCTTCATAACTGCCTCTGAATGGTGTTTGTGAGGCACTATTAGCTGAATTACTTCCTAGCTCAGACGTCAATATCGTGCTAGAAGTGGGCGCGAAGTCATTATCTGAGATGGTGATGGTATGTTGTAAAAGTGTTCCGTTGATAGCGCCACTTGTGCCAGGATTGGTGAGATTCATATTCAAGATGATGCTTTCTTCACTCTCCACGATGGCATCGTCATACACTCTGACCGTCAAATTTTGTTGATTGCCACCAGAAGTGGTAAACGTGAATGGTGCATTCAGCACTTCAAAGTCGATATCCTCAACGGCTGTGCTAGCCGCATCAACGCTGACAGCTACGGTCGCGTCGGCGTCCAAAGCGAATGCTAGTCCTCCTATCGGGATATTGGCATCAATGTAAGCAGGGCAACTTGACTGACTATTGCTTTCTGTAAGCTGTGTACTAGCACTGGCAAACTGAATTTTCGCTACCGTCAAATCATCCGAAGTAAATAAACCTTTACCGTGTGTAGCCGCCAAAATCAAATGGTCTGCCGGGCGTATTTGTAGCATATCGACTCTGGTATTGGCGAGCATACTATTGGTAGGTCCCCAGTCGGTACTGCTGCCATCTAAATTATCTGCTGACCAGACGCCCATTTCTGTTGCCAAAAGTGCTTGATCGCTATCATTGGGATTGAAAACTGCCCATCGTACAGGCATATCAGGGAGATTGCCTTCTACGGATGTCCAGTTGCTGCCGCCGTCCATACTTTCGTAGACGCTTGTAACACCATAGCTGCTATAAGTTGCCAACAGGTGATCGTCATTTCCTACTGCTACGGCAATGGAAGAACAATAAGTAGAAGCACCCGAAGGTGTAATAATGGTGCTACTCGGTGAAGTAGCATCGGCATTCTCTACTTTGAGGATGCGTCCATTTCGGAGACCAAAGTAAACACGCTTATCTACATTGGGAGAGACAGTGATCGCACTGATCAACTGATTCAGATTGCTGAGGGTAGTCGTTCCTACTGTATTGTTTGTACCTACATCTTTGATGAATCCAAATGCTGATGTACTGGAAGCAGCATACATGATATTGAACTTGCTGTCGTAGTCGGAGATACTCGTAAATGTGCCGCCTGGAACAGTTGCACGCGCGCTACTCCCCCAAGCATTGCTAGTGACCCTAAAGCCATTATTTTGGGTAGAGACAATTTGTATATCAGAATTATCCTCGTCTATATGACAATAACCACCATCGCCACCAAGTATCCTTGTCGTGCTATTGATACCAGCTGAGGTGTAGCGTTGTGTACCATTATCTTGAGCACCTGCGAGGAAGTAGTTGCTGCTTACCTCGTTGGAAGCAGCGCAAGAGTAATATTGAGTGACGTTGTAGCCATTGTTTTTGCTGGTCCAAGAAGGGAAGCTAACTGTATTATTCGCATCTGTCGTCCAGTCCAGACCACCATCTGTTCCCCAAATTGCTTGGGTAGAGCTCCCGGGTGCGAAGACAATCATGTGGTGATCGGCATGGACGTTTTGTGCGCTACCATAACCATCATCTGTTGCTGCAAACAAAGACCAGGTTGTAATCTGCGTCCAATCAACACCAGCATTTGTAGAACGCAAAGCGTCAACGCCACCTATATAAACAATGTCTGCATTGTTAGGATCGACGGCTGCAATTAGGTCATACCAAGCTTGATTACGCGTAAAGATGGAATAGTCATTTGGATCACTTTGTTGATCGATGATGGTCGGGACAGGCAAAGACGTCCAAGTGATGCCACTATTGCCGGAAGCATTATCAGAACGAAAGATGTTGCTCACATTGTTATCGCTACTAGAGTGACAAAGGATATACACTCGATTGGCATCGCTAGGCGCAGTGGCTATCTCAATTCTACGGAAGCTACCTGATGGCGTGATGTCTACCCAATTGCCGTTAGCTCCCAAGTTGGTACCATGTGTGGTCGCATCTGACTTCCAAACTTGCCCTGTAGAGAACATCCCCTCAGTCGCATAGATGTCATTGTCTGCACCTAGTTCTAGATCTGCAAATCGCCCACTCATCACCTGCGACCAAGTAGAGCCGCCATCTGTAGAGCGTTGTAGTCCGCTTCGAGTAGCCGCATACAGATTGCCATTCGTATCGATTATCAAGTCTTGTACATAATGAAAAGTCCCGTTGTCAGTAGAGCTGAGCTGTGTCCAAGTCGTGCCGCTATTGGTCGATTTCCAAATTCCCAATCCACGAATAGCATCTCCATTAAACCAGCCTTCTCCGGTGCCGAAGTAGAGGATTTGTGCATTGGTGGGATCTTGAAGAATGCTGGTCACCGCGATATTATCGAAGAAGTCATCGACTTGATTCCAAGTGGGTGGATCGGAAAGAAAATTGGTGCTTTTCCAGAGTCCACCACCTACGCCTGCTGCCCATACGGTATTGTTGCTTGCATCATTGGCGTCAAAAAGGATGGCACGTGTACGTCCGCCGACATTGTCGGGACCTCTTTCTTCCCAAACGATGCTCGGGATCGCTCCTTTCTGCCGCAGTATATTTTCGGTATAGGCTTTCGCCTGAACGAGTCGTTCTCTGGGAACAGTGTTGGTTTTAGGATCGACGGTCTTTAGATATTCCAGCTCAAAAGCTTGATCGATGCGTTCTAGTTTTGACATTTTTTGGTCGCCCATGTAGACATCGTTAGGTGTTGATGTTGTAGTGGACTGGAGAAAATAGAAAGAAGTGGCTACTGCCAGCGCAATAGCAATGAAAGTAATCGTTTTTTTCATTGATTTACATATAATGGTGTGTAATCATGTGTCAAGCAAACTTAGCTAAATGATATAATAAAATGTGTTAATGTATAGATTTTTGCGCATGAATGCTGCCTGTCCTCACTGATCTCCCTTCCTTTTACGATTTCACTTCCTTATTTTCAATTTTTACTACTATCATAGGTCTTTTTGCTTCATATTGTAGCAATCAAGGAGCTGAGTAGTCCTATTTTTGATCAAAATATTGTTAATATCAGTAAGCAACGATATGAACATCAAGAACACCTCCTATTTCAAAAATCCTGAAGCAGACAAGAAGAGATTTCAAGATTGGGTCACTCGACTCGAACGGGCGAATGGTTATACCTACGAAAAGTGGAGCGTACAGACGAGCTTGGGCAAAACGCAAGTCTATGGATTGAATACTCAAAATGAGCAACTCACGCCACTCGTTATCTTTCCAGGTTTTCGGACGACGGCATTGATTTGGGATTTGGATAGAGGTTTGGAGTCATTGGCTAAGAAGTTTCGTCTCTTCTTGATTGAGACTAATGGACAACCCAATTTAAGCGACGGGCATTCGCCAAATATTAAATCGTTGGCTTATGGAATGTGGGGTGCGACAGTCTTTGAACAGTTGAATCTAGAGTCGGCTTATATCGCCGGAGCGTCGTTTGGTGGACTGGTTTGTATGAAAGTTGCACTGGTTATTCCTGACCGTATCAAAGGTACTTTTTTATTGAATCCGGGCTGCTTTCGATTCGTCTCCTTGAGTGCGAAAAACATCTATTACAATCTCTTACCACTCATTCGCCCCAATCAAAAAAACATCAAGCAATTCTTAGATCAGCTTGTTTTTTGTCCGCCCAATCATCGTCTTTCTGATACCGCAGAACAGTTGCTCATTCAGTATCTCGAGCTAGCTATCACGAGATGGAAAGACCGAACAGATAAGCCATATTATATGGGCGATCAACTCAATGACATAAGCGTGGATACTTACTTGCTGATCGGCGATCAGGATCAAATTATCCCGTACGAAAAGTCAGTCGGCAGAGCCAGAAAGCATCTGGGCAATTATCTGAAAGCAGTTGAAATATTTGAAGATGTGGGTCATGGGAATGAGTGTTACGCGCCTTGTTTGAGTTATATCGAAGAGCAGTTGACTGCACTTGAATGCTGAGCAAAGTGGTCATTTGGATAGCGCAAATTGTAGACGCTGTATTAGAATAGAAAAAGCCCACCCGAGCGAGTCGAATGAGCCTTGTAGAAAGCCTATAATTTAAGAAAAGCGATATATTTTATCTACCGCTTCACCACCACCTTGCGCTGAAACGTTTGTGCGCCTACGCGAATGCGGACATAGTAAGTACCTGCTGCTAGATGCCCTGTCGATAATGCAATATTACTGACGCCTGCCTTCAAAGATTGCACATCTTGTTGTAGTTGTCTACCCACTGCATCGAACACATCGACGATGACTTGCTCATCCGTCGGTAAGGTCAAATCCATACGTACATACGCGTTGGATGGATTTGGGAAAGCCTCGGAAAGCTGTATTTTTTCTTCATCGAAAGTGACCGCGATCACGTTGCTGTATTCAAACTGACCGTCGAAGTCCATTTGCTTTAGTCGATAGTAGTTGATACCATTCAAAGGTGTTTCATCTATAAACTCATAGTCGATCTCTTCTAAAGAGTTGCCATTGCCATCTACCCAACCTATCGCTTTCCACGCTTTGGTATTCTCGCTGCGCTCGATATGGAATCCTTCGTCGTTGATTTCGGAAACCGTTGTCCACTCTAGTAGTGTTGTCTTATCTTCCAATGCCTCTCCTTTAAAGAAAAGTAACTCCACGGGGAGCACACTTTCGCTGGTGACCACAAAGGGGGAAAAATTCGTGATATTTGAGCGTGTCAAGGTGTAGGGATCGCTACCACTAGCTGCCTGAGTCGGTACGACATCGTAAGCGTTATTGTCAAAATTGGAGATGTAAGCCGCATTCCGGTCGAAAATATTCAACTCATCGCTCGCATTCCACTGTAAAGTCAAATCAGCATCGCTGCCACCCGTAGTCCCTTCGTCGATGAACCAACTGCGATCGACAACGCGTATCGTGAACGGTGTACCGCTCGTGCCTTGTGTGAGCACTTCATCGACAACGCGTATACTGAAATCGTCCGCCGTTCCTGCATTGGTAAGGGTAGCGGGATTGTAGCTGCTGTTGCCAATGGGGAAGAAAACTGCACTTGCACCTACTGCAATGACCAACACACCTGTACTGGAGGTCTTGATATAGCGATTGGCAGATTCGCCTTCTACATCGGTCGCATTGCCAGTCAGCTCTAAATCTGAGGTTTGCAGATCGAGTAAGCCACCTGCTAGTTCCAGCTCTTCGGTGACGATGGCATCTTGTTCTAGAAGCACATCGTTCAGTGTTTTCTGGATGAGCAATTGATAAAAGCTAGAGACGGACGTCCCCTCGATTTTACTATTCGCATCGCCCATCATTTTGACCGTGCCGGCTGTATGATTGAGTGTGCCGTTATTTTTAAAGTCGGCATCATCGAGTACCAAAAAGCCGCCTGATACGACTAGATTATTGTTCTCAACGACCAAGTTACTTTGACTAAACCCAGTATTTAGCAGCAGTAGTAGCCAACCACTCAATATGTATTTGATGTAATTCATAATTGAAATTTAAAGCTTGGCAATAGCAGATTCAGTTATCTTCAATTTACTATCGCCAAACGTTGACTAATTACTGAAAAGTGACATTATAGACCGTCGTGCTGCTCAGATTGATACCTGTAGTC
>JBCDHX010000139.1:0-15783 GCA_038749535.1 Bacteroidota bacterium | reverse complement strand
GCAAACGCATCAAAAGTATGATAATCAATAGTTGTCGTATGGAGCAAGTGTGGAACACGTTTTACTTAGGTGGCGGATGGCGAAAGGGCAGGTTCGACGGAGGAGTTTGCCATTTCTAGACCTTTTGATTCGTTTTGGGGCAATCCCAAAATGAATAGCCCGTCGGCTTGAGACAAATACCATGCTCATGTCGCTGAAAAATTGAATCATTTGATAAGTCAAAGAGCAAAAAGGAATTTGATGCGTTTGCCCTGAATTTGTCCAACCGCACCTTTGAGCTTGTTTAAACACCGTCTGTACACGCAGCATACTCAAACTTAAAATTAATATGTTTTTCAACTCGCTTTTGCGCAACTCTTTTGTGGCTTCCTCTGCTTTTTCGCTAAATTTGTCCAATAGTGATTCCAACATCTAAATTCTTGTTGTGGTAAACTCTAATTTAGTTCGTTTGAATCACTTTTTTCCTTTTTGTATAGTTCTTAGACCTCATATACTAACTACCAAAACTAAACCCTACCCATAACGGTTTTAAGTAGCAGAAAGCATAAAAAAAACACCACCTCAAAACCATTATCAACCACCTTCGCAATTCGTTCCTGAAAAAACAGTTCCGAACTTTTTTACAAATTGCTTAGGTTTGTGGAAACTATGAATTAGCGAATCAGCAAATTTTTTCTGGTATCTTATGAATCAATACAACGAGTATCTAAAGCAGATAATAGACAGACAAGCGCATGGGCTTCATCCCTTACCGATTGATGGAGCAGCCCTTTTGAGCGAAATCATTGCACAAATCAAAGACCCCAACCACGAGCATCGAGCCGATTCGCTCAACTTCTTCATTTATAATGTATTGCCAGGAACGACGAGTGCCGCAGGCGTGAAAGCAGCGTTTTTGAAAGAGATTATTCTTGAGCAAGTAGAAGTGGAAGAAATTTCGCGAGACTTTGCCTTTGAGCAGTTGTCGCACATGAAAGGCGGACCGTCCGTGCGTGTATTGTTATATTTGGCGTTGGGAGATGATGAAGCGATTGCGCAAGCAGCAGCGAAGGTGTTGAAGACGCAAGTCTTTTTGTACGAAGCGGATATGGAACGCTTAGAAACTGCCTTCAAAAATGGCAATCCAGTCGCTAAAGACATCATCGAAAGCTATGCACAAGCTGAATTTTTCACGAAGCTACCAGAAGTAGAAGAGGAAGTCAAAGTCGTCACTTTTGTGGCAGGCGTGGGTGATATTTCCACCGATTTGCTTTCGCCAGGTAAAGAAGCGCACTCTCGCTCGGATCGGGAGTTGCACGGGCAGTGTATGTTTGAGTTTGATGAAAAGCGGCAAAATGAACTCCTAGAACTCAAAGCCGCACATCCCGACAAACGCGTCATGTTGTTGGCAGAAAAAGGGACGATGGGCGTCGGGTCTTCCCGAATGTCGGGTGTCAATAATGTCGCGCTTTGGATTGGGAAGCAAGCGAGTCCTTACGTGCCATTTATCAATATCGCGCCGATTGTGGCAGGCACAAATGGTATCTCTCCGATTTTCTTGACGACCGTCGGTGTGACAGGCGGCATTGGTGTCGATCTCAAAAATTGGGTTAAACAGTTTGATGCAGACGGCAACTTGATCGTCGATGAAGAAGGTGAACCGATTTTGAAACAAACCTATTCTGTCGATACAGGCACGGTGCTGACCATCAATACCCAAACCAAAAAACTCTACGATAGCGAAGGTAAGGAGTTGATTGATATTTCTTCTTCGCTCACGCCTCAGAAAATGGAATTTATCCGCGCAGGCGGTTCTTATGCGGTCGTGTTCGGTAAAAAATTGCAAGCTTTTGCTGCCGATGTATTGGGAATAGATATTCCGCCAGTGTATGCGCCATCCAAAGAGATTTCGCACGAGGGGCAAGGTTTGACGGCAGTCGAAAAAATCTTCAATAAAAATGCGGTCGGTACTTCGGGCGCGACTTTGCACGCTGGTTCTTATGTGCGTGTCAAAGTCAATATCGTTGGGTCGCAGGATACGACTGGCTTGATGACTTCCCAGGAATTGGAGATGATGGCAGCCACGGTGATTTCACCTATCGTCGATGCAGGCTATCAGTCAGGTTGCCACACGGCTTCTGTTTGGGACACCAAAGCGCAAGCTAATACGCCGAGATTGATGAAGTTTATGAATGACTTTGGGCTGATTACAGGGCGCGATCCAAAAGACGTTTATCATCCACTGACGGATGTGATTCATAAAGTATTGAACGATATTACGATTGATGATTGGGCGATCATTATCGGTGGCGACTCACATACCAGAATGTCCAAAGGGGTTGCTTTTGGGGCAGATTCAGGCACGGTTGCATTGGCATTGGCGACAGGAGAAGCTTCTATGCCTATTCCAGAATCTGTGAAAGTAACCTTCAAAGGGGAGATGAAAGACCACATGGATTTCCGTGATGTTGTTCATGCGACGCAATCGCAAATGCTCAAGAAATTCAAGGGCGAAAATGTATTTCAAGGCAGAATTATCGAGGTACATATCGGGACATTGTTAGCCGATCAAGCCTTTACGTTTACGGATTGGACAGCAGAGATGAAGGCGAAAGCGTCGATTTGCATTTCGCAGGACGAAACATTGATTCAGTCGTTGGAAATTGCCAAAAGTCGCATCAATATTATGATCGAAAAAGGCATGGACAACGAGCAGCAAGTGCTACAAGGCTTGATTGATAAAGCGAATAATAGAATTGCCGAAATTCGGTCGGGCGAAAAACCTGCACTTGCACCAGATGAAAATGCCAAATATTACGCCGAGTTTGAGGTAGATTTGAACATCATCGACGAACCAATGATTGCCGATCCTGATGTCCACAACGAAGATGTTTCCAAACGCTATACGCACGATACCATCAGAGAACTTTCCTTTTACGGAGGCGAAAAACAAGTCGATTTGGGTTTTGTCGGTTCTTGCATGGTGCATAAAGGCGATATTAAGATCGTCTCCAAAATGCTGAGAAATTTGGAAGAACATTACGGCAAGGTAAAGTTTAAAGCACCACTTGTGGTTACTGCACCGACATACAACATCATCGAAGAACTCAAAGAAGAAGGCGATTGGGAAATCCTACAAAAGTACTCTGGCTTTGAGTTTAATGATGCAGCTCCCAAAACAGTAGCGCGCACCGAATACGACAACATCTTGTATTTGGAGCGACCAGGTTGTAACCTTTGTATGGGCAATCAAGAAAAAGCAGAAAAAGGCGATACGGTCATGGCGACTTCGACGCGCCTCTTCCAAGGACGTGTGGTCGCAGATACGGATCGCAAAAAGGGAGAATCGTTGCTGGCATCGACACCTGTGGTGGTCTTAGCAGCCATCTTGGGCAGAACGCCGACTATCGAAGAGTACAAAGTAGCGGTGAAAGGGATTAAACTGACGCAGTTTTCGCCGCCATTGAAGAAGATGACCGCGAATGCCACGCCTGATCATTTAGTGGCTTATTAAGCTGAGAAATTAGAAGAAATGTATCCGTTTTGGTCGTGCAAAAACTCCCTTTGAGGATTGTACGACCATTACTGTTTGCACTTGTGCCAATAATCTCAGTCACAAGATGGAAACGACAATACCAACGTAGATGCTTGAATTCACTTGGTACAACAAGATCGCTATTCGATTGAGCTAAAATCGACTTTTCTATAAATTTCAGAGAGCAAGATACTTTGTCCAGCGATTCGTACCGATTGATCGTCGGTGTCATAATGTTCATTGAGCCAAACTACTTCTTCCTGTTCCATCTTCCTTCGGAACACTTCAACAAATATTTCATCTTGAGCGATCAAAATATACTCTTGTAAACTCGGAATCTTACGATAGCCTTGCCACTTTTCTCCTCTTTCTTTTTGAGCTGTCGAACCAGAAAGGACTTCTATAATCGTACAAGGATTGAGTGTAGCTTTCATTTTCCCTTTGTATTGGAAAAATTCTGGCTGCCCATTGACCAATATCGCATCAGCGTAATAAAAACGATCAGTCTCGAGAATACGAAGCATTCTATTGCTCGGATAAACTCGGTAGTCAGTTTCTTTTAATGAATTCCATAGTTCTCCCACTACATTCGCCACAATTAGTTCATGATGATCGGAAGCGTAAACCCTCACCGTTACTTTTCCATCGAAATATTCGTGTCTTTCTTCCGAAACCAATTCCTGTTCTAAGTATTCTTCTAGCCCGACTAATACTGACATCTGATAAGTGCATTTAATGTTCTAAAGCTGAGAGCTTCCGATGTGTCGGAACAGGTTATACAAAATAAAACACCTAAGAGCATGTTTGGAGCAGAAATTCGGTTAAGGCTCAATTCGGTTAAGAATAATTTTGGAATTAGCCAATAAAATCCAAGTAGCAGAACTTTCTACGGTTGCCTCAAAATCCTTGGCCAATCGTCTGAAAAAATTGAACCATCCAAAGGTTCTTTCTACCGTCCATCTAATCTTGATTGGTACGAATCCTCTTTGTGTTGGTGGACGTGAGGAAATCTCTACAATTGCTTCACTCACATCAGCTACAAATTCTTCAAAACTTCCTTTGTAAGTTCCGTCGGCTAATACTTTTTCCAATCGCTCAAAATAGGCTCTAACCTCACCAAATAGCTTGATCCCTTCCTTTCCATCATGCAAATTGGCTGCTCCCACCAAAACACCTCAAACCGAGCCCAATGTATCTGTAAAAATATGTCTTTTACGACCATTGATACGTTTACCCCCGTCTATCCCTTTATCTTGATCAATAAATGGAGCTACTTTAACTGACTGGCTATCAATGGATAATACGGATGGCGTCACCTCTTTACCTACTCTTTCGCGTTCCATTTGTACTAATCTATGATTCATCTGTTCAAATCGTCCATCATTCTTCCATTTTCTATAATGATGATAAACAGCGTTGTAATCAGGATATTTACTGTCCAAATTTCTCCATTGTGTGCCTGTTCGTAAGAGCCAAAAAATCGCGTCTAAAACTGTCCGTAAACTTAACGTACAAAGAACTTGCTCAGGAAATAAATCTTTTATAACTTTCCATTGAGAGTCGGTCAATTCTTCGAATTGAGTTTTCATAGCTTATTTGTTTTTGTTTCACTCACAAGTTATGAAACCACTCTCACTTTCCCTGTATGATAACCTCCAAACATGCTCTAAGACTCTTCATCAACACAGAGAATATAATTTTTTATTGAACTCAGACTTAGATATTTTGAAGTAAGACTTATTTTATGATCTCAGCTCCAAAGCCTTTGGAACACTATATCCTAAAATCATAGACGCATTTATCAAACTATCATTTATGCAAGAACTACAAGCTCAAATCGAGCAAGCGTGGTCAGATCGATCATTGCTACAACAGAAAGATACTCAAACGGCTATCCGTTCCGTCATCAATTTGTTAGATCAAGGAAAAGTACGTGTAGCCGAACCTACTGCCAACGGCTGGCAAGTCAATGAGTGGGTCAAAAAAGCGGTTGTACTTTACTTCCCGATTCAAAAAATGGAGACGCTAGAAGTCGGAATGTTCGAGTTTCACGACAAGATTCCATTGAAGCGCAATTTTGCGGACCTAGGCGTACGTGTTGTTCCTCATGCTTTGGCTAGACATGGTGCTTTTCTAGAGAAAGGCGTCATCATGATGCCTAGTTATGTCAATATCGGGGCATGGGTCGGTAGTGGCACGATGGTCGATACTTGGGCAACGGTCGGCTCTTGTGCGCAGATCGGGCGCAATGTCCACCTGAGTGGTGGCGTAGGCATCGGTGGTGTGCTAGAGCCATTGCAAGCGACACCGACGATTATAGAAGACAATTGTTTCATCGGGTCTAGAAGTATCGTCGTAGAGGGCGTACGTGTAGAGCGAGAAGCAGTGCTAGGCGCAAATGTTGTATTGACTAAATCGACGCGCATTATAGATGTGACAGGTGAGGAAGCAGTCACTTACAAAGGTCATGTGCCTGCGCGCTCGGTAGTCATCCCGGGTACGTATACGAAAGAGTTTCCAGCGGGAAAATATCAGGTAGCTTGTGCGTTGATTATCGGAAAAAGGAAAGAAAGTACAGACAAGAAAGTATCACTCAATGACGCATTGAGGGAATATGATGTTGCTGTCTAGAAAGTGCTAAAAAAAGAAGGTCGGATGCAGAAGATGGGAGCATCCGACCGAATAACAAAAAGGCATGTATATGAAAAGCTAAATCTTTGGGCTAATTGAGTTTGTACTTTAATGTGAGGCAAATATAATAGTATTTCAATCAAACAAACAAATCTTTTCAAAAATTTTCTCTGATTTCATACTTACGTGTTTAGTTGTCTATGACAATTCACTTTGTATTTACGATATCATTCACTTTAATGTTACATTCACTGCCATTTTGACAGAAAAAAGCGTATCTTTGCAGACTTTTTGAAGATTTTGTCACTCAGATTGATTGAATTTTCATAACGTTAATTTTTCTATAAATTAATCGTCCGTATATGTACAACGACAATCCCACAATAGAACATTTAGCCTCCTCTAATAAGACCATACTGCACAATCGCCAAGGAGAGGTTTTCTTTCAGGAAGGCATGAAAAAAGGTGATCAAAAGACCTTCTACATAGAAAGTTATGGCTGTCAGATGAACTTCAGCGATAGCGAAATCGTTGCTTCCATCTTAGCCGATCACGCCTATCACCCTACCCGTAATATGGAAATCGCTGACCTGATTCTCATCAATACTTGCTCCATCCGAGAGAAGGCAGAAGAAACAGTACGCAAGCGTCTCCGTGTCTTCGATAAGATAAAAAATGAGCGTCCCGGTATGTTAGTCGGTGTACTTGGTTGTATGGCAGAACGCTTGAAAAAGAAATTTTTAGAGGAAGAAAAACTGGTCGACCTAGTCGTAGGCCCTGATGCCTATCGCGATCTCCCTAAGCTGATTACTACTGCGGAGGATGGCGAAAAGGGCGTCAATGTTTTTCTGAGTCGAGAGGAAACTTATGCGGACATCAATCCACTTCGATTGGGGTCTAATGGCGTCACAGCTTTCATTTCTATCATGCGTGGCTGCGACAATATGTGCTCGTTCTGTGTCGTACCATTCACGAGAGGTCGTGAGCGCAGTAGAAATGCGTACAGCATCGTCGCAGAAGCAACAGATCTATATAACAAAGGCTATCGCGAAGTCACGCTTTTGGGGCAAAATGTCGATTCTTATAAATGGGCGCATCCCGAAACTGGTGATACTGTTACTTTTGCTCAATTACTAGAAATGGTGGCACAGGTACATCCTGACTTACGCATTCGCTTTTCTACTTCTCATCCCAAAGACATCACAGACGACGTACTTTATACGATGGCAAAGCACGAAAACATCTGCAAATACATTCATCTTCCGGTACAGTCAGGCAATAGCCGCATCTTAGAATTGATGAATCGTACTTATGATCGTGAATGGTACAAAAATAAGGTCGAGCGCATCTATGAAATCATACCGGACTGCGCGATTTCTTCGGATGTCATTGCCGGATTTTGTACGGAGACGGAAGAAGAGCACCAAGAGACGCTGAGTATTATGCGTTTCTCTGATTACAGTATGTCGTATATGTTTTTCTACTCTGAGCGTCCCGGTACATTGGCTGCCAAAAAGTATGAAGACGATATTCCATTGGCGACTAAAAAACAGCGACTACAAGAGATCATTAGGCTACAAAATCAGATCTCGCACAACCACAATCAGCGCGACATCGGGAAGACATTCAAAGTACTGATCGAAGGCACTTCTAAGAAGTCAGATCAGGATTTCAAAGGTCGAAATTCGCAAAATAAAATGCTGGTTTTTCCTAGACAAGAAGGTTTGAAAGCAGGTGATTATGTTCATGTGAAAGTAGACTCTGCTAGCAGCGCGACCCTCAAAGGGCAAATCGTTAACGAAGAATGAAAAGTGAAAGATGAGTCTAGCTTACTTATTCATCATTTTTCACCTTTCATACATCAGCTTTCACTTTTCACACATCACCTTTCACGTATTTATTATCCCCAATAGCCCAACAGTTTTTCCAATTCAAACAATTGAGCCGCAGGCGATCAATTCAGCAATATTATGGCAAATCTCCAACCCATCAAACAACGTTTCGGTATCATTGGTCGCTCAGAATCACTGGATCGTGCGCTGAGTACAGCAGTGCGTGTCGCCAATACAGATCTGAGCGTTTTGATTACGGGAGAAAGTGGCGTTGGGAAAGAAGCTTTTTCTAAAATTATTCATTCGCTAAGTGCAAGGAAGCATAATAAGTTCATAGCAGTCAACTGTGGTGCGATTCCCGAAGGGACGATCAATTCTGAACTATTCGGTCATGAAAAAGGCGCGTTCACAGGCGCGACGGGCGAGCGAAAAGGCTATTTTGAAACGGTAGATGGCGGTACGATTTTCTTGGATGAAATAGGGGAAATGCCGCTAGATACACAGGCGTACTTGTTGCGTGTGTTGGAGTCCGGTGAGTTCATCCGCGTTGGGTCTTCTAAAGTACAGAAGACAGATGTCCGCGTCGTCGCTGCCACCAATGTCAAACTCCGTGAGAAAGTCAGCAAAGGCAAATTCAGAGAAGATTTATTTTATCGACTGAGCACGGTACCTATCGCTGTACCACCTTTGCGCGAGCGCACCGAGGACATTTATATGTTGTTCCGAAAGTTTGCTGTTGATTTTGCAGAAAAATATCGGGCAATGCCTGTACAACTAGATGATCGCGCTCAGTTGATCGTCGAAAACTACAGTTGGCCCGGCAATATCCGCGAGCTTCGTAATGTCGTCGAGCAACTGTCTGTCCTTTCGGAAGGTACAGCTATAGATGCGGAAGGCTTACTGGCAATTGTACCGCAACTGATGAAACGTAATCTGCCTGCTAAAACGGAACAAACCAACAGCGAGTCCTTCCAAGAGCGAGAAATCCTCTACAAGTTACTTTTCGATATGAAAAATGACTTAAACGACTTGAAATCCTTAGTGTTTGATCTCATCCGTCGCAATGATCTGCGTGTGCCGGATGTGCGCAGTATGCAACAACTCAAGAGCGGACTCAATGAAGATGAGCCATTCTACTATAATGCGGTCAACAACTACAACGAGGTCATCGACAATGAACCGGAGCATAGCCCTTCTATCGTCTTACACACCCATCGTGAAGAAGTCTACGACGCTACAGAAGAAGTAGAGGAGAATCTATCCTTAGTAGAAAATGAAAAAAACATCATCAAAAAAGCCTTGAAAAAGCATAACGGAAGACGGAAGGATGCGGCGAGTGAGCTGGAGATTTCGGAACGGACATTGTATCGGAAGATTAAGGAATATGATATTTCGGAGTGAAATTGTCATCCTTAAACTTGGGAGATTCTAGGACAATACAAGAAAATACTCTAAAGTCTTTTTTATAAACCTCAATTCATACGGTGCATCAGCCATCTACTACCTTCTTTCACAATTACATTTGAGTCTGCCAAACAAGTTTGGCGACTACGAAAAAGCGGCGACGGAAACTCAATTCCATCACCGCTTTTTAATTTATAACGATGAACAATCTAATGTCTACGGTCTCAAAAAGACTATCGCGCCACTTCAAACTTCAATGTACGCACACCGAAATCAGTTGTCACTTCCATCAAGTAAGCACCATTTGCTAGGTTGCCTACATTATAGTTGAACTGCTGTGTCTGCACATTTTGGAAACGCTCTTGCTGCATCAACTGACCGCTCATGTTGTAGATACGAACATCTACCTGCTCTGCAGCTTGCTCTAGACTTATGTCCAAAGTCAATTGTGTACTTGCCGGATTCGGGAATAAATTCATACCGTGCTCTACAGATAGTACGTCTTCCGTATTAACATTGACAGTATTGATACCTAAGCGAACGAAAGGAACGAAAACAAAGTCTGGCTCGTAATCTTCCGCTTCTAGATCATTACTCAAACCAATGAAGCCACCATATCGAGTAGAAGCAGCACCGTCAGCAGATGTCAAAGTCGATGTAGGCAAGTAAGCAAAAGTACCACTTGATGCTGTGATCTGAATCGGTCCATTTGCAACAACCATCGCAATATAGCTTTGGTCATCTTTCAGCAAAATTTCCTCTTGAGACAAGTCGACAGTAATAGGCGCATTGTCTGCCTCTTCGCCTGTAATTTCATAGCTAGCAAATCCGATCAACTGACGCTCATCACCCTGTGCATCGAAATCTTCATTAGTATCTGACCATTCAAAAATAGCTAGAGTAACATCCAATCCAGCTACCTCTTCTACATTGCCAATACCGAAAGTCATGCTATTCACTTGATAGCCATCACCAGCAGGTAGATAGTAGTAGTTGCCATACGCCCAAGTTGGGAACTGCTCAAAGTCTACTAAAATAGACGTCAATGCTTCACCAGATTCTACTGCATACTCTTTTGCCAAAGTCGTATCTGACACAAAGAAGAAAAATTCTTGTTGATTGTCTTCTTCATCAAAATCATCGGCATCTAGAGATACAGTGTAGACACCTCTATATAAACCAATTGCCTCAGGAGTAAATCCAGTTTCTAATACTTGATTCTCCAACAAAGAGTCAGAAGCAATCGCATCCAATGTCAAATCTTGAGTATAAGCAATCTCATCATCAGGACCGAAGATCGTTACATTCAAAGTAGAAGCAGCCTGATCCAATGCACCTAAGTTCTGAATATCTGCCAAGAAACCAAAAGGCTCTACCTGAGACTGAGGAGTGATTGCATTTGGTGGAATCGCAAAGAAATCTGTCAATGCCAAATTATTCGCCTCACGCTCTACGATGCGTACATCATCGATGACCCAGTAGTAGTAGTTAGCCGGATCCATGACAAACTTCACACGCAAGTTAGAAGCACCGATAACAGTGTTTGGCAAGTTGACACGCTCAAACTCATCAGAAGGTGCTGCGTTTGTTTCAAAATCTTGATTAATCTGAAGGCTATCCCAAGTTGCACCATCGTCCGTGCTCCAACCGACCCAGTAGGTACTCTGGAACTGACGAGAAATCTGATAGAAAGAAACCGCTACACCCGCTGCATCTGCGCTACCACTGATGTCGATAGTCGGAGAAATCAATGCACCGGCTTGAGGTGCTGCACAAAGACCTGCACCGAAGTTACCAGCGATACCATCATTGTCGAAAAAGTCAGAATCGAAAGCAACTGAACCGTTACAAGCAGTAGGAGAATTGATGCTACCTGATCCATAAGCACCTTGCGTAGAAGAAGTTGTCCACTGGAACAATTTAAAATCGTCCAATGTATCTGCTGCACACTCTGAGTAGTTGACAGTCGTCCAGTCACCTAAACCACCGTCGAAGCTACCTTCGCCAGCTGCTCCCCAAAGTACTTGATCTCTAGGATCAAATTGAGTAGTTGAGGTCGTCAGTGTCAGCGTACCATCAAGATCTCTGAATGCAGCACAGTCATCTCTTCCGATCATGAATACCGGAACAGTTACTTGATCTGCAA
Source organism: Bacteroidota bacterium (assembly GCA_038749535.1). Lineage (GTDB taxonomy): Bacteria > Bacteroidota > Bacteroidia > Chitinophagales > Saprospiraceae > JAAUTG01. Next base: position 4,256 of record JBCDHX010000139.1, on the reverse strand, counting down.
AGTCACCAGCTGCACCAGCAAAAGGTGCGTCACCTGTGTTCTGGCAGATGATGACAGCATCAGCACCAGCAGTTGTACCATAAAAAGCTTTCAAGCTAAAGTTACAAGAGCCACGATCTATCAAAGCGATTGTTCCGCTTAGATCTTCTGTAATGGTATCACAAGCTAAAGTAGCTCCGGCTGCATCGGTCACTACTTGATAGCTACCTGTGATGTCTCCACCGCAAGGGTCTGCGGTACCAAAAGCAGTAAAAGCAACAGCATCATAAGGACCTAGCTCTCCATCGGGTGTCTCCACAGTCAAAATGAACTGCGCACTCAAAGAGAAGGTGCAAATCATAGCCACCAATAAAGCAAGTGACTTGTGATTGTAAAAATTATACATAAGTAAACAGTTTGATTGAAAATTTAAAAAATTACGTTCAGGTAGTAGGGGCGTTTATTGAAATAAGGGTAATGCGGTTTGTTTTGTGTTATTCAAAATTGTTATGAACTTGATAAACGGTTTTTAGATTTGCCAACCGCTGTATTCATCGTATGAAAATAAGGTATACATTTCCAATAGCGGGTAAAATTAAAACTTCCTTCGCATTATACAAGAAAAAATTTGGTTCGCTCTTTCAGGTTAAAGTAAATACATCAAATACATAAACACTACTATCAACTTTTGCTCTCCAGAAATCACAGCTCCATCGAATCAACTCAATGCTATATAAGCTAACTCACTCACAATCAAAGCTGTTTATATATCGCTCAATCATCATCTACGCTAATAGTACGAAAATCTACAAATGACTCCTTCACTATCACTCCTTAATACATTTATTTTTATTTAAAGTGTTTAAATAAAATTAAATTTCTAGCGTTAGACAATAGCAAGAAAAAAGCAACGCTGTCCATCAATTGGCAGCGATCAGTTACCTATGAAAAGAAGTATACACATCGCCATTTGGCTCTTTATGACGCTGTCACTTGCGGCTCAGCAGAATGAAGACAATATCGTACCCAATCCAGGTTTTGAGGACTACTCGAATACACCTATCGGATGGTATTATCGCGGTGCACATTTCAGCAGTGTGATGCGTTATTGGTCTTCCGCCACGGCTGCTTCACCGGATGCTTTTGGGCCTAAAGTGCGTGTACCGGAGCACTGGCAGGGCAAAGGATTCGGTGATCAGTATGCGCGTAATGGAAAGTCGATGGTAGGCATCACACTTTATGGTTGTGACAAAGGAAAGCCACATTGTCGCGAGTATGTCCAAGTGCAATTGTTAGAACCGCTCGTCCCAGAACAGACCTACTATATTGAATTTTGGACGGTATCGCTGCCGCGCTCTCTGCAAGTCAACAATCTAGGTGTCTATTTTGAAGAAGGAAAAACAGATGTGCGTGTGGATGAACCGATCATCCTAGAGCCTGACTTTAATATGGAAACCATCGTCCGCAGCAGCAACCACAACTGGACAAAGGTATCGGGTCAGTTCACCGCTCAGTCAACAGCAGATTACATCATCATCGGCAATTTTTTTCCAGATAGCCTGACGCAAAGTGTTGCACCAGAAGTGGATAATCCTTTAAAATTCGCTTATTACTACCTAGATGATTTTGTGCTCAAAAAAGTGCCGCCCATTTTGGAAGTACCACTCGCGCCGGACGACCTGAGCTTGCTCAAGCTGGAAGAAGGACGAATTTTTCAATTGAAAAATATCTTTTTCGATAGCAATGAAGCAGAACTCCTCCCCCGCTCTTATCAAGAGCTGAAAAAACTGCTGCACATCATGCGCAAGCACCCGACCATGGAAATCGAAATCCGTGGGCATACCGATAGTCAAGGACAAGATAGCTACAACGTCCACCTCTCTAAAAAACGCGCTCGTGCTGTAGCTGCCTATCTGTGGTCAGAAGGCATTGAGCAGTCGCGTGTCCACTACATTGGTTTGGGTAGTAGTCGCCCGATTGCTTCCAATCAGGATGATTCTGGCAGGCGGCTGAATCGGCGGGTGGAATTTTTGATTTTGAAGAAATAGTTTTTATCCCTTCGGGAAACGGCAAAATGCAAAATAATAAATATCAAATGTAAAAGTGGGCACACCGCTCACCGCTTTTGGCGACTGAAGTTCTAGTATATTTATCAGTCAAACTCGAAGTTCAAATTCCAAGTATATCACCTCCGATTTACATTTCTCATTTAGCGTTTAGCATTTTACATTTAGAAACGAAGAGATACAAAACTCAAATGACAGATAATTCCACTCAACATCAAGCCGCCTGCCGATACTGACTCGGACTCATGCCCGTCTTTGCTTTAAATACTTTACTAAAATGCTGTGGATACTCAAGTCCTAGATCATAAGCAATCTGACTGATCGAATCTGTAGAGTTGAGCAGATGTAATTTGGCACGCTCGATGATGTAAAAATGAATGTGTTCTTGTGCGTTTCGCCCAGTCTCTTTTTTGAGCAAATCACTCAGATAGTTAGGCGATAAATGAAGTACTTCTCCGCAGTATTTGACGGAAGGAATGCCTTGATGTATGGCTTTGTCTTGATTGTAGTAGTCTTTCAGCAGTTGCTCAAATCTGGAGACAACATCTTTGTTGACGTGCGTACGTATATAAGACTGCCGATCATAGTAGCGCATACAATAGTCCAGCAAACGCTGAATATTGGAAACGATGAGTTTTCGACTATGCCGATCCATATTTTGTTGTAACTCTTGTAATAATCGTGCCACTTTTACGGTCACGCATATAAGGCAAAACTGCTTTAATGATGGCAGCCAAACCAAACAAATTAACCTCAAATTGTCGGCGGGCATCCTCCAAATCAATCGTCTCCATCACGCCATATACAGCATAGCCGGCATTGTTGAATAAGACATCTATTTTGCCGTGCTCTTCGATGATTTGATCGACTCCTTTTGGATAGCTGCTTCATCGGTCACATCCATTGCGATGGCATGACCGCCTGCTGCGACCAAGTCTTGCATTTTATTGATGCGTCTTGCTGCGCCGTATACCGTATGTCCTTCTTTGATGAGTTGGAGTGCTGTTGCTTTTCCGATGCCTGAAGATGCACCTGTGATGAGCATTACTTTTTTCATGATTTGATTGTTGTTTTAAATTCAGGACAAAAATGCAGGCTAGTTTAGCAAGCGATGTATACATCTTACCGCTCCTTGAATACATTCTACAGAAAAAGCCACACCAAAATGAATTGATGTGGCTTTTGGCACGGTTTGAATTCAATAAGAAATTGTCATTCTGAATGTTTGTAAATAATTGAAGAGACCAATATTTGCAATACGTTTTCTTTTCAATCATTTACAAACAATGACAATTTGCATATTTCACGTTACTTCGCGTGTCTCGATAAATATTGATCGCATCGTCCCTTCGGAGACGATACTCAAGATTAGTTTATTTATCGCGTCAGCTCCAAGTCCTCCAACACGGCATCCAAGATGTGATCTTCACCTTTGATGTAACCATCTTTGAGTCGATGTCCATAGAACTTAGAGAAGGTATTCCAGTAAGAGGCAGTAAACGAACCCCGCAAGTTTTTAATCAAATCGTACATAGGCGTGTCCAGCTCTCGCTCTATCATTTTGACCAAAATTTTGCCCTGCGTCTTCGTCAGCTTTTTCAACGGCTCTTCAAACTCTTCTTTAAGCTCGTCCGTCTTCTGCTTCATGAATTTTTTGCGCTTGCGCTTGCTGAGCCCGTCCGCATCGCGTTCTACTTCCTGAAAAATTCGGATCGCTTGCGACGCATACGGATACACCTTAGCAGCATATATCTGATAGCGACGATAGCGCACATATTCCTCTCGACTCGCAAACTCACGAGGCGAAGAAATAGAACGATCATCCAAGGTTGATAAAAATAAAGTATCTCCTTTCTCATCAATCATGATGCGCACGATCTGCCCATTTACCTTGACAGTATTGATCGCCTGTGCCATGAGTGCATATTGAAAAAGAGAAAATATCGTAATGATGAATAGTTTTCGCATAGTTCTTTGATTGATTTTTAGCTCATATTTTATTCTAAAAACCGCTACCTATTTGGTTTAGTTGGTTGACTATCAAGATTTAAGAAACGTTTAAATGAGCTGAGGAGAATGTTCAAAAAAGTGTGTCAAGTGAATAAATATTATAAATGTTGGTCAAACCGATCAGGGAACTCTCTTTTGAACTCCAAGATGACTTTTTTGAAAGAATGAATACGCTTGCTCCACACCTTTTCCTTACGCATC
>JBCDHX010000138.1:0-16131 GCA_038749535.1 Bacteroidota bacterium | reverse complement strand
AGCCCGCCCAACTGACAGGTCAATATTTTACCTATCTTTATTACTACGTATATCATTGGTGCTTAATGCTTGGTTTCATACAACATTAAGCACTTTTTTTCGCTTCTTCCCTTTTCTAAATGTTTTGTCACCTAGAGTGAGAAAAAATACATATCCTCAGAGCAATGACCAACTGAAGTAAAATAAATGGATTTTTCAATCTCTTATGATAGGCGTCTAACGTCTAACGTCTAACGTCTAACGTCTAAAATTAACAATTGACCATCAAAAAAGGACATCGAGGACAACTCATCGCACTACTACTGATCGTAGCAGCCTTTTTATACTATGCCTTTTGTTTGCCCGCTCCACTTTTCAAAACACCGATCTCTACTGTACTAGAAGATCATTCCGGTCAACTGCTAGGTGCGCGAGTAGCGACGGATGGTCAGTGGCGATTTCCGGCTGATACGACACTTTCCGATAAATTTGAGCAGGCGATTATTGCCTTCGAAGATCGTCGATTTTATCGGCATCCTGGCGTCGATGTGATTGGTCTGGGAAGAGCTCTGAAGCAGAATTGGCAAGCCAAATCAGTCGTCAGCGGCGGCAGCACCATCAGTATGCAGGTCATCCGACTCGCTAGAGGTGATCGCAGAAGAACGATCTGGAATAAGCTAATCGAAATTATCTGGGCAACTCGTCTAGAACTCAAATACAGCAAAGCGGACATATTGCAACTCTATGCCACACATGCTCCATTCGGCGGCAATGTTGTGGGACTAGAAACGGCTGCTTGGCGATACTATCACAAGTCGCCCGATCTATTGTCTTGGTCAGAAGCAGCTACACTAGCCGTGCTACCCAATGCACCCGCTCTCATCCATCCGGGACGCAATAGAACGGCTTTACTCAAAAAGCGAAATCGTCTACTGCTGTACTTGAAGTCAGAAAAAATCATCAGTGAATCTGACTACGCGCTTGCACTTGAAGAACCACTGCCAGAGCGTCCACTGCCACTGCCTAGATTGGCACCACATCTACTAGACCGCTTGACTTTGGAGCCTGATAAAAAGCAAGATAAACGCTTTCAGTCTACCTTAGATGTTAGCTTACAATCTCGCGCCAGTACCATCATTGAGCAACATCATCGACGACTGCGCAACAATCATATTAATAATGCCGCCGCTATCATCGCCGATGTCAAAACAGGAACTATTCTCGCCTATATCGGCAATGTAGAAGGTGTAGGTCAACAGTATCACGAGCGAGTAGATGTTGTAACTGCTCCACGAAGTACGGGCAGCATCATCAAACCTCTATTGTACTGTGCCATGATAGATGAGGGTAGTCTAGCACCGTCCAGTCTGATATCGGATGTGCCGATTTATCTGAACGGCTATCGACCTAAAAACTTCTATGACGAATACGATGGTATGGTGCGAGCAGACCGAGCATTGGCGCGCTCTTTGAATGTACCTGCCGTGCAGATGTTGAAGCAATTTGGGGTTGAAAAATTTCATCATCAGTTGCAGCAACTTGGCTTTTCGACCATCACCAAATCACCGCAGCACTATGGATTACCGCTGATTTTGGGTGGCGCAGAAGTAACATTAGAAGAACTAACGAGCGTCTATGCTAGCATGGCGCGTGTGCTAGCTACTTTTCCCAATAGAAGCGGCGAATATGCACCCAATGATTTTCGGCAACTTCGTTTTTTACAGCCACAATCAACTGACCATCAATCACTTCAACAGTCACCGACTCACTTCTCTGCCGCCAGCATCTACCAGACATTTGAGGCGATGAAGGCACTAGAACGTCCCACTTCTGAAGGCGACTGGCAGCAATTTCGTTCCAGCCAAGCCATAGCGTGGAAGACAGGAACGAGTTTTGGTTTTCGCGATGCTTGGGCGGTAGGCGTCAATGCGGATTATGCTGTAGGTGTTTGGGTTGGCAATGCAGATGGAGAAGGTCGCCCGGGCATAGTGGGTGTGCAAGCTGCTGCACCTATTTTATTTGATTTGTTTGATCTGCTCCCACAATCAAGTGATTGGTTTACAGTGCCTTATGATGAAATGCAGCCATTCCAACTATGTGCCCAAAGTGGCTATCGCGCCAGCTCTATTTGCCCTGTGGATACGACTTGGCTACCTCAATCTTGCTCCAGATTGGCGACCTGTTCTTTTCATCAACTCATTCATGTAGATCAAAACAAACAGTGGCAAGTCCACAGCGATTGCGAACCCATCGATCAGATACAACATCTTCCTTTTTTCGTTTTACCAACTTTAGAAGCGCATTACTATCGGCAGCGACATCCGGACTACAAAATTGTGCCGCCTTATCGCGCAGACTGTGGATCAGATATTGGTGGTTCTCCGCTAGCGATGATCTATCCGAAGCATCATGCTAAAATTGCTGTTCCGGTGGATTTGGATGGCGAGTTGAGTAGTGCGGTGTTTAGTTTGACGCATCGTAAGCCGCAAACATTAGTTCATTGGCATTTGGATGAAGATTATTTGGGCAGCACACAGCATTTTCATGAACTGAAATTACAGCCTAGTCCCGGCAAGCATTTGTTGACTTTGGTGGATGAAAAAGGAAATCGGCTGGAGCGGAGTTTTGAGGTAATAGAGTAGACAATTACGATTTCGGATCGCTCTCACAGCTAGTCTTATCTCCCAAGTTTCGTAACAAATAATACTTCAGGTACCCAGACAAATTTACTAGGCTTTCGTAAGGATTTCACATCAAAGTAAAACTTGCTCCGATACACTCGAAGGTGCTGAACTTCATTAGAAAAACACATCAAATTGCTTTTTACTACATAGTTTCCCAAATGATTCAATCTTGCCGTGATATAAGCTTGTCATTTGTCTCCCCGAGAGTCGGGACAGGCAAAGCCGACGGTCTTCCCTTTTAGCCCCGCAAGCAGGACAGGCTATCGCCCCAAAAGGGAGAAAAAGTCTAGAAATGGCAAACTCTTCCCTCGAACCTGCCCTTTCCCCATCCTCCACCTAAGTACAGCGTATTCCAAACAAATATGATCAGTTACATATTTTTGGTGAATTTGCTCTAAGTTTTAATAAAATACTAACCCTAATCTACTGAAAACCAACATCTTAAATACTTTTTATGTTCTTAGATGTTAAATTCTCCGTATTTAAAATCCATCCTACTCCTTCGGAACGCGTCCCCCATAAAAGCCAACCGTATAGGCTCCAAAGATACCGATGCCGCCTTCTCCTTCTATATTGAATTGGGGCAAAGTATAGGAGGAGAAAAAGCCTTGATTGAGGGCATTAAATTCTGTGGAATTCCAATAGTTATAGTGCGCTTCATCAATGTTCATCCACTTGACTAAATAGCGATCATTGACGCGGAAGTTGCCAAAATTATTGCCGCCGGGATTGAAAGTCGAATCTCTAGCTTCGCCACGCAGCAAAGCGACAGATTCTGTTCCTGAACCCAACACTTTTCCTCCAAACACAGAGCGAAAACCTGCCAGTGGTGCATTGCCTTTGTATAGTGGTTCGTCGTTGCGCTGTGTGAAATAACGGAAGTAAATATCTTGGTTGTTCAAGCTGTCCGGCTTCGCTGTTTGAATGAGCATTTGGCGCAGTGTCGTCCCTGAGAAGAAAGAAGTATCGCCGGGCGGTACGCGGAAGTCGATGTTTTCAATGGGATAAAAAATGGGCGTTGTCGTGGTGGCGGTTAGTTCTATATCATCAGCTTGTATGTTGAGCTGAAAGGTGTCGCCGATTTCAAAGCTACCTGCCGATAAGTCAATGTAGACGCAGAAATCAGTTTTTCGGAAGTCAATACCAATCTGTGCAAAATCAGCACTATTGAGTCCGGTCGCATTGATTAAAAACTCGCGTTCGCTAGGTGGTAAACTATTTAAGCACAATTCGCTCAGCGGAATTGATCTATTCCTAGAAGTTGTAATATTGACAACGGCATCTCGAACGAACAATTCCTCAAAATCATCCGCATCAAATGCTTGACCGAAGGGCACACTTTTTGTCAAGATAACGTAAGCTGGACGCGGCTGTACCCCCAAATCAGAAGGATTAGTCGAATAAGCTTCCAAATGTCCTTCCACGACAATGACTGGACGATTGCCGGGAATGATCGGTACATCGAAGTTTTCCTCACAAGACCACGAAAGCATTAAGAGTAAAGCAATAACCACTAAATATTTGTATATCAATAAATTAGCGTTCATTTTTTGCTGATTTTTGACGCCACTTAAAGTTCCAAGTGACAGATGGGATGACTGGAAAAAAGGACACTTGCTTACCGACCACTTCTGTTTTTCCGGTGATGGGATTTTCTTGGGTGTCATAGTAAAAAAACAATGGATTTCTGTTGTCATAGATGTTGTAAACCGCAAATGTCCAGCTCGAACTGAATCGTCTTTCTGTATTGGGATGAGGTTTTAAGGTGGCAGAGACATCCAGTCGATGATAAGGACGAATACGTGCGCTGTTGCGTCTGCCAAATAATAGATTGACACTTTGTTCTGTAATAAAGGCACTCTGAATCGGCGTGATCGGCAGTCCCGAAGTGTAGACAAAAATCGCTCCAAATTGCCAACGTGGATTCAGCTCATAACTCATCAATGCTGAAAAATCATGCGGTCGGTCTTGCACTGCTGGATACGGTCGTCCATTATTGATGTCAGGAAACAATCGCTCTGTCCGCGAAGCAGTATAGCTAATCCAGCCTGTCAGTGGTCCTTCCCGCTTGCGTAGATATAGCTCTAGTCCATACGCCAGTCCTTGTCCAAAAACAAACTGCTCTTCTAGTTCATCCGTCGGGTCATTGACGTAGGTCTCGCCATAGTCGATTTGGTTGTTGAAAGTTCTAAAATAGCCTTCTACGGATATTTCGTACTTATTTCTGTCCAAATTTCTAAAGTAACCCAAAGACGCCTGCCAGCCGCGTTGCGGTTCTACCAAATCAGTACTCGGCACCCAAATATCGAGTGGCAAAGAACTAGCCGAGTTGGTGACCATGTGGACGTACTGATTCGTGAAGGCAATGCCTGTCTTGAAAGAGCTTTCTTCCGTCAGTACATAGCGCGCTAAAATACGTGGCTCTAATCCGGCATAGGTTTTCACGATTTGACCCTCTTTGAAATCAGTTTCAGTGACCAAAGAAGTGTAAGGTCCAAACAACTGATACGCCGTTGCCCGTAATCCAATATCGACGCTAAACAATCCATTGCGATCCAAATCAAAGCGATCGAGCACATATAAAGCGTATTCGTTGGCATAGCGAATACCGGAACGACCGAATAAATTGATCTCTTCCTCCTCTCCTACTGACTGAAAGTCGGATACATTGGGGGAAAGTCGATGGCGGATAAAATTGAGCCCAAATTTGACGTTATGTGGTCTTTCTCTGGGCGTGAAAGAGTAGTCGAAATCTAGCTTTCCATTCCAGTCGGCTACCCCGGAGACGATATTGGCATCAATCCCGAACTCACGCCCTTCAAAAGTATAATCGTAGTTATTATAAATGAGGGAAGCATTCATGAACAACTGACTATTGATGACGTGATTCCAGCGCGCTGTTCCCGTGAGATTACCATAATTGATACCGAAATTGGCATCCCGAAATCGGGAAGCAAAGTTGAGCAAGTCGCGCCCAAAGTAGCCACTCAAATACAGTCGATCTTTATCCGAAAATTTGTGATTGACTTTGGCATTCAGGTCATAGAAGTAATAGTTCGTCCCATCAAAATCTGAACCATTCAAAAAAGGGCGCGCCAAATCATAAGCATACGTACGGCGACCAGAAAGTATAAAAGAAGTTTTGTCTTCCACCAATGGTCCTTCCACTGTCAATCTAGAAGAAACAATCCCTACACCGCCTTCCACTCGCCAGTCTTTACTATTCCCATCTTTCATTTGGATGTCGATGACTGAAGACAAGCGTCCGCCATAATTGGCAGGCATCGCGCCTTTGTAGATAGTTGTTTTTTTGAGTGCATCAGGATTAAAAACGGAGAAAAACCCTAAGATATGACCAGAATTATAGACCACCGCTTCATCTAAAAGTACTAAATTCTGATCAGCTCCACCACCACGTACAAAAAGCCCCGAACTACCATCAGAAGCAGAAGAAATGCCGGGGCTGTACTGTGCTAGCTTCAATGGATCAGGCTCACCAAGTAGCGCAGGTAACTCTTTCAACTTGTCCAATGGCAGCGGCACAACTCCCATTTCCGCGCTACGCACATTCCGATCTGCTCGCTCCCCACTGACGACTACTGTTTCTAACGCCACACCGGTGGATAGTGTCACATTCAACACCACATCATCCTCCCGCAAATCAATCAATGTATCCTTTACGCTAAATCCGATATAAGAATATTCGACCCGGTAAGTATCCGCAGGCAATGTGATCGAGTAACGACCATAGGTATTGGTCGTCGTTCCGGTATTCCCGATGCGGATACTGGCACCAATCAAGGTCTCGCCGTCACCTTCTATGGTACCGCTCAAGGTGGTCGATTGAGCAAAAAGGGAATGGATACCTAGGAGCAGGAAGAAGGAGAGAGTGGATAGATGCATTTTATTACTTTAAGGGTAGTCAAGTCTATGATTTGTAGTAAAAGGGCTTATGATTTTCACTTTAGGATTTGCTTTCTAAAACTAACTTGACCTCTATACTTCGCTTTTGAGTCCGCCTCAAGCCGGCTATGCTCTTACTTTTTGCCCCGCAAGCGGGACAGGCTATTGCCAAAAAAAGTAAGCAAAAACGTTAGACCCATCAAACTCGTCCCTCGATCAGTGAGGGCTCGAAGCCACCCGCCCAACGCGACAAAAGTCACATAATCGGAACTTTCGATGATTATATTTCTTGCAAAGAAGGTTATTTAATGTGATTGTTTGAGGTAACTATTGCTGACCAGTCTAAAAAATCTGTTCAGATCAGTTAAATCCGTCCAATTCGCGTTCCCATCCTAAAGTTTCATCCTATTTACGCACATCCAAAGCGATAGGTTGCATCCGAAAGCCCTGCTGTTTGAGATAGCGAAGTACACCTTTTCCGCCAGCTAGATGAGCTGCACCGATGGCAGCACAGACGGACTGTTGTTTATGCCATTCTTGAATGCGCATCGCCATGATTTTATTTCTGCGGTAGAGCAGTACTTTGCGCATTTTTCCGGTGCTTTTTTTGGTCATTTGATAAAGTTTGGTGATGTCGCCACTTTGGTAGACCTCGGCGGTATGAAGGAGTTGTTGTCGGAAATTGCTGACATTTTTCCCGATTTTGCGGAGCATATTGACTTGCTCTTCGATAGGGATTTGTTGGAGAATTTTGGTTTGCTCGCTCAGTTTTTCGACGCCCACGCCTTCTTTTCCTTGCTTTAGCGCGTACTGCCAGAGGTGTTCATCTAACGAAACAGATTGATTTTGATCCAGGATTTGTTGGGTAATGAGATTGACGACGAAAAGTGGAAGGATGTGCTGCACATGGTCCAGGTCGACTTGAAAAGCTTTGCGTAGTATGCGTTGCAGTTTTCGGTAGCGTTTATCGGTGAGATAGTCTTGCAAAGTACGCCCTTCTGGCAATCGGAATACACTAGGATCGGCCACATCTGTCTGATCGTGAAAATCGTATTCGGCAGCAAAGAAATGGCAGCTGTCTATAGCTTGATATACGCGTTCCAGCTGCTCAAAAAAGCGATCATTTTTGACGTGCATCGTCCCGAAGACGTATGAAGTCCAGTCGTGCTGAGAATGCTGAATTTGCCAGAGTAGGCTTTGTTGCATAGGCGTATGGGAGTGCAGATCGGTAAGTCGCCACACCATTCAAATGGTGGGCTTGTAAAATTTAATTCTTTTATAAATGGTAGCCAGTAAATACATCGTATTATTAGAAAACAAAAGCATCAGTAAAAAATACTGATGCCTTTATTTTCCTGATTAGAATTCGGCTAGCTTCGCCAGAAGAATCCTGAAAAACCATATTAATCTAGACGCAAAAAAGTCTAATGTCTAGCGTCTAGTATCTAATATCTTAAATTACTCATATCGATACGGCAAAATCTTGGAGTCTTTCACCGTTGATAAGGTCATCAAAGTTTTCAATCGCTCGATTTCGTCGATTTGAGACAAGGTTTTGAACAACAATTGTTCGTAAGTCGGGATGTCTTTGCAGACAATTTTGATGAGGAAATCTGCCTCTCCGGTGATGATGTAGCACTCTGTGATCTCTTCGATCTCTTCGATCTTCTGTAGGAAGTCGTTAAGGGCATTTTCCTTTTTCCATGCCAGAGAGACCAATACAAAAGTCTTGACATTTAGACCAATAGACTGCGGATTGACGGTAGCGTGATAGCTTTTGATAACATCGTTGCTCTCCAGTTTTTTGACACGTTCCAAAGTAGGTGCCGGGGATAAACCAATTTGCTTGGACAATTCCAAGTTTGTAATCTTACTGTTATCTTGAAGAATTCTAATGATCTTCTTATCTATACGATCTAATTTTTCTGCCATCGTTCTACCTATCTTAGTATATAAAAGGAATTAGGAGTGGTGGTTTTTTGTGAAAACGCCTATTAAAAGCAGCGCAATATATTTAGCTTTAAAATAAACTACAAGTATTTGAGTGTAAAACCTATCGAATATTTCAAAGAAGTGCTGATTTCATTAAAAGTTTGTAAGAAAATTCTGGACTTACTGCTCCCGCCGATTGATTTCATCGCGGATTTCTGCGGCGCGCTCGTAGTCTTCGTTATCTAGCACTTCCTCCAGCATCTCTTTTAGGTCTTCTACAGAGTAGCTAGACAGACGCTTTCCGGCAGAGACTTCTTGACGGCGCACGACAGTTTCGTCACCATCTTCGTCATCTTCATTTTCTTCCAACACCACTCCGGCACGATCCAAGATAAACTCGTATGTGTAAATTGGGCAGTCAAAACGCACTGCCATCGCCAGCGCATCCGATGTACGTGAGTCGATTTCTACCGTCTCCCCATTTCGCAAACAAACGAGTTGAGCAAAGAAGATACCGTCTTGTAGGTTATTGATGATGATTTCAATCAATTCGACATCGAAAGTCTCCAATACATTTTTGAACAAGTCGTGTGTCAGTGGTCGGTTGGGTGTCATGCGCTCCATGGCGACTGCTATAGCTTGCGCTTCAAAACCACCGATCACAATCGGCAAGCGGCGTGAGCCTTTTTGTTCGCCTAGGACGACAGCATAATTGTGAGATTGAGTGACGCTATGGGAAAGAGCAACTATATCTAACTTGATTTTCTTCATATTTGGATGACTTATTACCGTTTGTTTGATCGGCAAATCACTATCGTAAACGTTTAAAACGAATTTGGTTCGATGAAAATTCGGAAAGAAAATTGTCAACATTTTCTATTATCATATTTCACCGGATGGTAGCCTTTTCAAAAAGCGGTGCAAAAGTACACATTTTCGTGCGGATTATTCTAGTCGTTTGCACTCATTCCAGAGATCATCCATTTCTGTCAAGCTCATTTCATCGATAGGTTTGTTCGCATGTGCTTCTATGTACTCGAATCGACGTTTAAATTTTCGGTTGGTGCGCTCTAATGCGCTCTCTGCTTCTATACCGTTGTATCGAGCATAGTTAACAAGTGCGAATAAGACATCTCCAAACTCATCTTCCTTTTCTTCAATCGGAGCATCAGCGTCCATTTTTTCTTTGAACTCTTCTATTTCTTCCTGCACCTTTTCCCAGACGCTATCTGCTTCTTCCCAAGCAAAGCCCACTTGATGCGTTTTTTCTTGAATGCGATAGGATTTGACGAGCGCAGGCAAGCCTTTCGGGACGCCTTGAAGTACAGATTTTTTGCCGGAAGCCAGTTTGATTTGCTCCCAATTTTTTTTGACGTCTTCCTCATCGTTTACTTTGACGTCGCCATAGATATGCGGATGCCGCTCGACCAGTTTATCGCAAACGGTATTCAGTACATCCGCCACATCAAAAGCTTGCTTCTCCTCTCCTATTTTGGCATAGAAAACCATGTGTAGCATGATGTCGCCCAGCTCTTCTTTGATGCCTTCAAGATCTTCATCTAGCAGGACTTCTGCCAGCTCGTAGGTCTCTTCTATCGTCAGATTTCGCAGCGTCTGAAAAGTCTGTTTGCGATCCCAAGGACACTTTTCGCGCAGCTCGTCCATGATGGTGAGCAGTCGCTCGAATGCCTTCAATTTCTCTTGCATGAGCTTGTTTGTTTTGGGAAGGGAACAGATTGGTATTTGGGAAAGTTGTGCTAAATTTAGATCAAAATTCTGTATATTTGGTGGAGTCAAAAATGTAAGAAATGGAGTATGTGCTTATTACATGGATAACTGCTAATCAAGACAAAACGCTCATTTATTCTGAGTTAAACGAAGAACGTATTGAGATCAGAAGATTAGAAGTCTATCCGGATAAATCGGTCGGATTTGCTACTCCTGAAATTAGATCAAACAATACCTACCTTTCAGAAAAAGTTTTCCCAAATATTGATAAATATAATCACCCAAATGCCGCTGTAGAAGATTCTTGGAATGAATATATTCATGCAGAATATATAGAATCCTCAGTTTTCAAAGAGTTATGGAGAAAGCAAGGTCCTATCGAAAATATCATCTTCGAGCATGATGCAGAGTTTCGACTTTGGGATTATTCTGCTACTCATAGTAGAGTGCTTTATAGATTCTATGACTTTAATAACGAACCAAATAGAAACGTAGATATTATATTCAATTCGATGATGTATATGGAAGTTCCAATTGTTTTTGATGGGCTATTTATTAGAAAAGTAGATAAGGAAAACGAAAATTTTAAAAGAATAGCTACAATAAGGAAATTTGAACCTCGAACACTATATGAAATAAAGTTTCAAAATCACTCATATTACATATCAGCTGCCTCAATAGAAGTTTATTCTAACCAATTAGATCTAAGTGAGAGCAGCCTTTATGAAGATGACGAGGAGAAAGTACTAATTGTAAAAGGGTAATTATTACTGTATAATCTCGATTCAACCTATAATCGTATCATCTGTTTTCTTTTCTAAATATCTGAATCATATGCTAGCTAACATAGTCACTATATCACCTCATGTTCAGAGTGGTACACCTGTTTTTGCAGAAACGCGTGTACCTATTAAAAATTTATTGGATTATCTGAAAGCGGGTGATAGCGTTGATGATTTTTTGGATCACTTTCCTTCCGTTAAACGATCACAGGTTGTTGGATTACTCTCCTATTTTGAATATTTCTTTGCTTTTACAACACCTACTCATGAAGATTCTATTACTTGACGAAAATCTACCAGCGCCGCTCAAATTTGACTTTTCAGATCGATTTGAGGTCACAACAGTTCACGACAGAAACTGGCAATCTAAAAAAGATGATGAATTACTTCGGGCTATATCAAATGAAGATATCGATTATTTATTGACGGCAGATCGCAATCTGGAGTTTCAGCAAAATATTAGTAAATTCAATTTGAAACTAGTTGTGTTATTTACTTATGATAATCGTTATAAAACTTTACAATCCAAAGTTCCACTGATTGAACAAGCACTTCTTAGCTTTTCTGAAACAGATAATATTTTGCATATAGATTTGAGAAACAGATGAATAATTAGATCTACAACATCCCAAAATACCCCATCAGCTGATAAATAAACAACCCAATTCCAGCAATAATCAAATACGTATTGGCAGCTTTATAAAAGGCGTCGTAGCTCTCATGCTTTTGCCAGCGCGTGATGATGAAAACAATCGGAATCAACGCCGCGATTTGCCCCAACTCCACACCTACATTGAAACAGACAATTTTCGCCAGAAATGACCCTTCGCCCATATCGAATGACTGCAAGCGTGTGGACAACCCAAAACCATGAATCAATCCAAATGTAAAGACCATCAGCAGCAGATTGGGAGACTTCACCTTGAAGTATTTTTCAAAACCACCCAAGTTCTCAAAGCCTTTGTACAACACACTCAATGCGATCACGGCATCGATCAAATGCTCATCTGCTTTGATGCCCAAATAGGTCGCACTAATCAACGTCACACTATGCCCAATGGTAAACACCGTAATAAACCGAACAATGTCTTTGAAGCCGCTCAAATAGAAAATCACACCCGCCAAAAACAGCAAATGATCGTAGCCTGTCACCATGTGCTTCGCACCCACCAAAATATAGGCTAAGAGACCGCCGTTGCTCAAAATTTCTTGATCTGCGTCACTAACGCCGTGGGCGAGGAGGAGGAAAGGAACTAATATAAGGGCGATTAAAACAAGTTGATATTTTCTCATCAAAAGTGATATTTCTGATGAATCGAAGAACTGATAAACTGACAATTCCTCAATTCTTCGATTCGTCAAAGCTATTTGCTGCGGTTAAAATAAAAGAACAAGCCCAACACCAACGCCAAACTCCCCAACCAATACGCATAACTTGGCAAACCGCCTTCTTCATGTGCGTGGTCGTGGTCGTGATCGTGATGATGATCGCCGTGAGCATGATCGTGATCGCCATGACTGTGATCGCCATGTCCCATTTCAAACGTCAAAGTTGCCCAGTTGGACTCATGCGTGAATCCTTCCTCTGCTGACTCCACCAAATGAATCGTCCGCAAATACCAAATCCCATCTCGATCTAAATTGAAAGTAACTTTTCCTTCACTATCAGTGCGGAGCTGAGTCGCATCAGTATGCGTGTGCGCTTCTGTTTCCTCACCGTGGCTGTGCGAATGTGCTTCTTCTCCATGATCGTGACTGTGACCATCGTCATGGCTATGGCTATGTCCATCCTCGTGACTGTGTGCTTCATCGTGATCATGTCCGTCACCATGATCGTGATCGTGATCGTGATCGTGATCGTGATCGTGATCGTGATCGTGGTCGTGATCGTGATCGTGGTCATCGCCATGGCGATGCGCATGATCGCCGTCGTGACTATGACTATGCGCTGCTTTCTTTCCGTTAGAATCGACATAGACCAATTGATTTGCCAAAGGCTCACCTTGCCAAAGCAATTGCACTTCAAACTCATGTCCAGTATGCGTTTCATAAGGATTGCTGAGTGGCACAAACTCTATCGGATAGCCCAGTTTCGTCTTCCAGTCTTCCGTGCGCTCCTCCCCTACTTGATAGATGGCTTTGACGTGCTTTGAATATTTTTCTACAGCCGCTTGATCAAGTTTACCGTTTGCTTTTCTATCATCTAGCATATCAAAAACACCGTCATGTTCCAGATAACCATTAAAAGCTTCGGCATCCATTTCGATACTGCGAGCACGAGTAGAAACACCGACAACTGTTGTCCCTGCCGCGCCAGTATTTACACTCAGTAAAGTCATGTCATCCTTTTCACTCCAGTTGCTGGTATCGATAGTCATGCGTTCTCCGTTGCTCACAATACTGACATCGACCATACGATCGCGAGTGATGACATTGTCGCTTTTCTCGAAAGTGCCATTGAACAATTGGACGACGATCGGAGAATCAGGTTCAAGAAAATAAGTATCCAATTTGAGGAACATATCGTGGCTGCTGAAAACAACTAACGCAGCCAGCAAAACATAGATCTTTTTCATATGGGTAGATTGAATGAATCTTAAAATCAGACCAAAAGTAGCCAAAAGTTGATAAACACAAAGTAAAGATAAATGTGGAAGCAACTTGGGTTTTGGACCACAAAATTAGCTTTACCTCCAGCTCCAATCGAACATCGACTCAAAGATGGCTTTAAGAGAATAAAAATATACTTAAACACCTATGAGTCAAGAGCAAAAACTAGAACGTCACCTCAGATTTTGGGATATTTTAATGTTTGGCGTCGGCGGCATCGTCGGTGCGGGCATTTATGCGATTATCGGTGAGGCTGGTGAACTGGCAGGCAATATGCTGTGGCTGGGATTTACGGTGGCTGCAGTGGTTGCTATTCTGACCGGTTTGACGTATGCGGAGTTTGTGAGTATTTTTCCCGATTCAGGTGGTAGCTTTGAATATGTCAAGCAAGGCTTAGGCGAAAAGACAGCTTATATACTTTCTACAGTTATGCTATTCACGGGCATTGTAGCGGCGGCGGCGATTGCAATTAGTTTTAGCGATTATTTGGCGCGCTTGATTGATATTCCAACTTGGATCACCACCATCGGCATCATTTCTCTGATGGGCTTGGTCAATGCAGTCGGCATTCAGCAATCTTCTTGGTTCAATTTGGTGGCGACCATTGTTACGATTCTCGGTCTGGCATCTGTTGTTTATTTTACCTTTCCTGATTGGGGCAGCGTCGATTTATTGGAAACGCCTCCTGATGGCGCAATCGGTATTTTCTCAGGTGCAGCTTTGATCTTTTTTAGTTTTGTTGGTTTTGAAGATTTGGTCAAAATGGCAGAAGAAACCAAAGAGCCCAAAAAAGTGATGCCTAAAGGAATCATCCTGTCAGGTATCATTGTTTTGGTCATTTATATTTTGATAGCGGTCAGTTCGGTAAGTGCTTTGCCGTGGCAAGACCTGGCAGAAAGCAATGGGCCGCTAGCCGAAGTAATGAAAACAAAAGCTGGAAGCGCATGGGCGACAGCTCTCATCGTCGTGGCATTGTTTGCCACCAGCAAAACCATTTTGTCTAATATTTTGGGGACAAGCCGTCTCGTTTTTGATGTCGCAAGAGACAGTGAAGTGAAATGGATGAAAAAGTTGACTAGCGTCATGGAATCGACGGGCACGCCTGTTTTTTCAATCATTTGCATCACTGCTTTGACCATCACTTTTGGTCTAATCGGCAATCTAAAAGTGGTTGCCAGCATTAGCAATATGCTTATCTTTTCTGTCTTTTTGACCGTCAATATTGCGATGCTACGCTACAGGAAGACCCACGAGAAAAGCGGAGATGCGCCGTTTCGTATTCCACTCAATGTCAATAACATTCCGATCCCGACCGTGCTAGCGATCATTGGTTTGCTCATATTGATCGGCTTCAATATTTACAATATCGTTCAAGGCTAATTGCTTACTTTCGCGCTTCCATCAACACATTTTGACCATGATAAAAGTAGCAGCTTTCGTTTTCAACGGCTTTTCAGAAAATACTTATCTCGTTTGGAACGACACCAAAGAATGCGTCATCATCGACCCAGGTTGTTCCAATGCTTTCGAACAGCAAAAACTGACCAAATTCATCGAAGACAGTCAACTCCAACCCGTTCGCTTACTCAACACCCACTGCCACATCGACCATGTTTTAGGCAATGCTTTTATCGCTGAAAAGTATGATTTGGAACTGGAAATTCATCAAGGTGAACTCCCTGTTCTAGCCGCTACTCCTCAGATCGCTATGATGTATGGCGTCAATTATACGCCTTCTCCTCAGCCAACTGCTTTTCTCGCAGCAGGCGATGTTGTCGAATTTGGCGACACTAAATTGAACATCCTTTTCACACCTGGGCACTCTCCTGCTAGCGTTTCCTTCTATTGCGAAGCTGAAAAATGGGTAATTGGAGGAGATGTGTTGTTTCAAAATAGTATCGGACGCACAGACTTACCTGGCGGCAATATGGCAACTTTGCTTCAAAGCATTCGGACAAAACTTTTCCCCTTGGGCGATGATGTCGTCGTCTATTCTGGTCATGGAAATCCGACTACGATTGGTCAGGAAAAAGTGAATAATCCGTTTTTGAATGGGCAGTTCTAATCAAGGTAACTAGGCTTACAGCAAATACTTAAAAAGTCAAGTGAAATGCAACGCTTTTGTTCCGCTTGGCGGGCTGCCGTTTGCCCACACGGAGCGATTTGGGTCAAACTAGCGTTTTTTGCTCACTTTTTTTGGCAATGCAAAAAAGTGAGAGCCTAGCCGGCTCGAGGCGGTGTTAAACTCGAAGAAAGAAGACCAAAAAACAGATCTGAAATCAAAAGCATGTCTAAGAAATATCATTATACCCTGTAAAACCCAGCAACATTCAACCAGTTGAACATCTTTTACAATTTATCACACTATTCTAATAGGGCAAACGCATCAAAAGTATGATAATCAATAGTTGTCGTATGGAGCAAGTGTGGAACACGTTTTACTTAGGTGGCGGATGGCGAAAGGGCAGGTTCGACGGAGGAGTTTGCCATTTCTAGACCTTTTGATTCGTTTT
>JBCDHX010000137.1:0-16174 GCA_038749535.1 Bacteroidota bacterium | reverse complement strand
TCGAAAAGGAATAGATACTATTCGAGAAAAACTCAAACTGAACCAAAGTATTAAACGAATTTGCAACTATCTTTTCGACCTAATCAGCAAATGTTGGCATCTCTATGAGCAACGCCTTTTGATTTTTGTCGGGTAGAGAGAGGAGATTGCTAATGAATTTCTATAAGCTTTATTGCCGATCTAGCCTAACCTACCAGATTCTACTAGTACTCTCGTTTTTAACTTTCCCCGTTTTATCATCATACCATATTTGCTTAATTGACTGACCATCTAGATAAAACGCTTCATAGACCACATTGCCATAAATATCATAGTGAACCGAAGATTTGCCATCTGCCCTTTTGCTATCTTTTGAAAAAGACTTAGATTCTATTTCACCTGTAGGGTGGTAAGATATTCCTTCGCCAGTTAAAAAGTCATTGCTTGGTATGTACTCATACTGTAAATTACCATTTCGATACCATGATCTTAACCATAGAACTTGATTGCCTGCTTTGTACAAGATCAAAGAAGCTAATTGACTATTTTCATGATACTTCTCGAATACACCTTCAACATTGCTATTCACATAGTGTCCCCTAAACTTCAAATTCCCATTTACCCACCTTTCTTCAACAAAGCCGTTTTTGACAAGCCGATTGAATCTGTTCTCTGGATTGTTGAGTAGCTTTTTGAAGTCTTGCTCAGAAAATCCATGATGAAGAATATGGTCAAGCTGCCAAGTATAAAGACGATCAAATATATCAGCTTCCAATGTATCAACATCTACTCTTTCATCTGTATCACCCAGCTGAGTAAGCTCAATCACACAAGGATTAATATTCAGATCGCAATATGCTTTCAGTTTATGATGACCATCCAATAAGTAGCTAATACTACTACGTGTTTCTTGTGTGTTGTACACTAAACAGTAAGGTCGCTTGCCCTTTGCGATCAAATCCTTATACTTTTCAACAGTCGCTTTGTCTAATTGCTCTACAGATTGAGTCGTAACTAAATAATGCTCAATCCCGTCATAAAAATTTGTAGTAGTTTGATCTACTATGTTCTGAACTATACGTTTTTCGTCTTTAATAATTTCGTTGAAGTACGCCAGATATCGCTGTCTTTTGACTGTTTCATCGCTTTTTCTTGTCTTTTTCAAAAATACAGTAGCCCAGTATTTGAATTTTGCCTCTTCGCTGTATTCGCTTTCGCTATGATGTTTCGTGATATTGATTCTGCCTGTAGGAAATATATGACAAAGCAGTTTTAGAGGGTCTAATATGTCTTGAATTGTAAATGGCAAACCTGAATTAAATTTTGATTGCAGCACTTTTTCTACCTTTTCCTTAATGTCTGCTGACTCATTGAGTAGAGCAGTATATTTTCCTACTGAGCCTTGGCAATCATCCCATACAATTATTTTAGCTTCCTTGTAAAATAGATAAGCTCCTAAGTCAAAGAACTTCACATAGATAGTACCTGTACCCTCGGGATTGTCTATGCTAACACAATCAGTCATAAGCATTACGTTTAAATTATTGCTTACTGTACACCGAAATCAGGTTTTTAAGTTCCAATAGAATCTATATTTATTCGGCTTTGTGTTGTCTAAGTGGCAATTGAGTCGCTTTCAATCATTCTAACGGAAACACCTAGAATAGAATTTTACTTGTGTCGCATCTACTTATTTCCCTTCTACGAAATCGTCAAAAATAACCTCGAACTCATCCAAAGTGACACAAACAACCTTAGGAAAAGGTATCTGCTTTAGGATATTGAAGTGTTTGTCGTGAGTGATGATATAGTCAGCTTGAGCAGCGATGGCGCAATTAGGGTATTTATTGTCATCGGGGTCTGCTTCAATCAACTGCCATCGAAAAGTAGGTGATATTTTCTTGATTTGTGGTAGGTCTAAAATCATCTTCGTGACATGTCTGCCCAAAGACTCACTCTCGTAAAAAGTGTTGATGGTTTCCTCGTATTCATTGATGATCTCAGTGGAGATGGCAAGTATTAGTTTATTGTTGATTAAAGCGTCATACAACCACCGGTGTTTTGCTCGACGTGGCATGATTTGAATCAAGCAGTTGGTATCTAAAACGATAGTCATGATTTCTCTTGAGTTGAGTTGCGTAAATGCAAATCTTCAGTGGCTTTCTCAAAACTTTCGGTGGTGAATTGCTTTCTCTCCCAAAAAGCCTCAACTTCTGCTTCCACTTTCTGCTGATAATAGTTGACTAAAAGACGTTTAATATCCGCCAGTTCTTGTTCCCCCATTCCTTCGTCAAAAAGGGTTAGTAAATGATGTTGAACTGGATTTAATTTAGTAGCTATATCCATAACGTAACAGTTTTACTACAGAACTAATTTAACTACAAATACAGTATGCGTATTGTTGTGTTCTACCTACTCCCCAACTTTCCCTATCTTCACCCTCAAACAAAAAATAGAAAGTAAACAAATGAAAAAAATCACCTTTTGGCTCTTTGCCACACTAATTTGCAGTATCACCCTGCAAGCGCAACCCCTCAACACCGAACAGCTCGAAGGCATGAAAGTCCGCAACATCGGTCCTGCTGGTATGAGCGGTCGGGTCACTTCCATCGACGTCGATTTGAGCAATTCGGATCGTATTTTTATTGGGACAGCTTCTGGTGGCGTCTGGAAGTCTGAAAATGGTGGCATCAACTGGACACCGATTTTTGATGATGAAGCGACTCAGTCCATTGGCGCAGTTGCGATCAACCAAAAGAATCCATCTATCATCTGGGCAGGGACAGGAGAAGGAAATCCACGTAACTCACAAAACAGCGGTGGCGGTATTTATAAAAGTATAGATGGCGGCGAGACTTGGGAGATGGTGGGTTTGGAGAAGACCAAAACCATTCACCGCATCATCATTCACCGCGACAATCCAAATGTGGTCTATGTGGGCGCGCAAGGCTCTGCTTGGGGACCGAACGAAGAGCGCGGCGTCTATCGCACCACCGATGGCGGTAAAAATTGGGAGAAGATATTGTACGTCAATGACGAGACTGGTATCGCCGATCTAGTTGTTGATCCAAGCAATCCTGATAAGCTGATGGCAGCCATGTGGGAGTTTGGTCGCAAGCCGTGGACATTCAATTCTGGTGGCGAAGGCTCGGGTTTGTATGTCTCTTTTGATGGAGGCGATACCTGGACGGAGCGCACTTCGGAAGATGGTTTGCCAAAAGGAACTTTGGGGCGTATGGGATTGGCGATTGCGCCTTCCATGCCCAACATTGTGTACGCTTATGTGGAAGCAAAGGAAAATGGGATGTACAAGTCGATGGATGGCGGACAGAATTGGAAGAAAGTAGCGACGGACAAGACGGAAATTGGAAATCGACCATTCTATTATGCCGATATTTATGTCGATCCACAAAATGAAAATCGGGTGTATAGTTTGTACTCTTTGGTCTCTAAAAGTGAAGATGGCGGAAAGAATTTTGAGGTGATTATGCCATATTGGGGAACAAAAACGGTACACCCTGATTATCACGCGCTTTGGATTCATCCTGATGATCCGAATTACATGATTATCGGAAACGATGGTGGTTTGAATATCTCACGTGACCGCGCCGAGTCTTGGCGATTCGTGGACAACTTGCCTTTGGCGCAATTTTATCATATCAATTACGATATGGACTATCCGTACAAAGTGGCGGGCGGTATGCAAGACAATGGTTCTTGGGTCGGTCCAAGTCAAGTTTGGAAAAGTGGCGGCATTCGGAATAATGATTGGCAAGAAGTCTTCTTCGGCGATGGTTTTGATGTGGTCTTTCATCCTAGCGATAGCCGCTACGTCTATGCGATGTCGCAAGGTGGAAATGTCGGGATGGTAGATCGAGAAACTGGGAAAATGGACTTCATCAAACCGATCAATACTAAAGATGAAACGCCTCTGCGCTTCCATTGGAATGCAGCGATCGCACAAAGTCCGTTCTCAGATTGTGGCTTGTACTTTGGTAGCCAATTCGTTCACAAAAGTGACGATTGCGGAAAAAGTTGGACGATCATTTCACCAGATTTGACGACCAATGATACGACCAAGCAAAAGCAATACGAAAGCGGTGGATTGACGATTGATGACACCCGCGCCGAAAACCACACGACAATTTTAGCGATTGCGCCAAGTCCTGTCGATGAAGATGTGATTTGGGTAGGCACAGACGATGGCAATTTACAAATCACACGCGATGGCGGCAAAAACTGGACAAATGTCAATAGCAAACTGACGGGCATGAAGGTTGGCAGTTGGATTCCACAAATCGAAGTGTCGACGCGCAATGCTGGAGAGGCTTTCGTCATCGTGAACGACTACCGTAGAAATGATTGGCGTCCAATGGCTTATCATACTGCCGATTATGGTCAGACCTTCACTTCTATCATCGACGAAGAGCAGGTGAGCGGACACGCACTTTCGATTGTGCAAGATCCAGAGGAAGAGAATTTGTTGTTTTTGGGAACAGATTATGGTTTGTACATAAGTATCGACAAAGGGAAGAACTGGAGTCAGTGGATGAATGGATTTCCGTCTGTTTCGACCCGCGATTTAAAGATTCATCCGCGTGAGCATGACCTGATTATTGGGACATTTGGTCGTGCGGCTTGGATCATGGATGATATTCGTCCGCTGCGAGAAATCGCTAAATCTGGTGGAAAAGTATTGGAGCAAGACTTCGCACTTTTCGATGCGCCTGAAGCTTATATGGCGGAATATCGCTCTGTGGATGGGATTCGTTTTGCAGCAGATGGAGAGTTTATTGGAGACAACAAAGGAAGTATGGCGATGATGACACTTTGGGTGAAACCAGAGGAAATGAAGAATGAAAAATTAAAAATGACGAATGAAGAATTGACGTCGAAGAAAGAAAATAAGAAGATGTCTCCGAAGAAGCGTGGGAAGAAGATTGAGGGCGAAGGGGAGCGTGAGGAGCGAATGGATACAGAGGAAGGAGATGAAGAGAAAACAGAGAAGAAAAAGCGACCTGAGAAAGTGAAGTTCCAAGTTTTTGATAGCAAAGGCGATACGATTCGTACTTTTTCTACCAAAATCGACACTGGTATTAATCGTGTGTATTGGAATTTGCGTCGTGATGGTATTTATTTCCCTTCTCGCAGAGCACCGCGAGCAGATGCCGATAAGCCAAGCGGTTATGAAGTGCGTCCTGGGACTTATAAAGTCGTCGCTCACTTTGGAGACATGAAAGACTCTACGATGGTCAATGTGCATTTTGATCCTCGTTTGGATGAAAAAGCCATCAATTTTGCGGCTCGTGAGCAAGCGTATGAAGACTATTATTCGCTCGTAGAGACAGCGACTAAAGGTTTTCAGCAATTGCAAGATGTGAGCAAAACAATTGGCTTGGTTGAAAAGGCGCTAGTTAATGCGCCTGACTCTACATTAAAGATGATCAAAGAGGAAGGTAAAGAACTGAAAAAGCGCATTGGTGAGTTGGAAAAACTATACATGCAGCCAGAAGGGATGAAGGGTATTCAGCGGACGTCTGACAATCTGACTTCTACGCTTTATGGTATCAGCAGCTACATCGGCAATATCACTCAAGAGCCGACTCAAACAGTGAAACTTTTGATGGAGCGTGCTAGAGCAGAAGTGGCAGAAGTAGTTGGTCAGGTCAATGAGTTTGTCCAGAACGACTTCGCGACCTATCAGAAATCGGTGGAAGAGGTGCAGTATTCTTTGTTTGAGCCGATTGAGGAAATTGAGGTAGAGAAATAAAGAATAGGCTAACTCATCCTATTTTGTCTACAATTCAAGAAACGG
The DNA here is from genome assembly GCA_038749535.1 of Bacteroidota bacterium. Lineage (GTDB taxonomy): Bacteria > Bacteroidota > Bacteroidia > Chitinophagales > Saprospiraceae > JAAUTG01. The sequence goes on along the minus strand of JBCDHX010000137.1, from coordinate 10,380 downwards.
AAGTCAAGATTTGGCTTCCGTTTTTATTTTTGTGCATTGTTTCTGTATACATTTACTAGAGGTATGGGAAAAGACTTTTGAAGTTTTGATTGGAATGAAACAACGGTCTAAAATAGCCTAAATCTTTATTTTAAAGTAAACTTCAAAAGTCTAGCATCTCATTTTATAAAACGTGTACGGCAGAAAATTTTATGCTGATAACTTGATCAAATGCCAACACCAATCATTCGCTTCGCCGAACAAAAAGACCTGCCTGAGATTATACAACTCTGCGCTCTACATGCCGCATATGAGCAGTCGGATTATAATGAAAGTGGAAAAGCAGAAGCACTAGCTCAATCTCTTTTTAGCGAATCCCCAGCTTTGTTTTGCTTAGTGGTAGAGGAAGGAAGTGAGTTGATCGGTTATGCGACTTACATGCCTCAGTACTCGACTTGGGATGCGAAGTTTTACGTCTACATGGATTGCCTATTTATGAAAGAGGCGGCACGAAGTAAAGGAATTGGTCAGCAACTGGTCGAGCGGATACAGCTGGAAGGGGTGCAATTGGGGTGCGATTTGATTCAATGGCAAACGCCAGATTTCAATCATCGCGCGATTAAGTTTTATAAGCGGATAGGGGCGACGGCTAAGTCGAAGGAGCGATTTTTTCTGGCAATAGCATAGTTGAGGTAAAGATTTTACTTTGAGGTAGCTCACTTTGCAAAAGTTGCGGGCAGTTCTAAGCATAGCTACTTTTGTAAAGCTAAATTTTAGATAAAATCTTCACCACAGAATAAGCGTCGGATGCTTTTTACTCCACCAACTCAGGAAAATAACGACTCAAATTCAGGGTATCATTCATTTGCTCTTGCAGGACAACCAGATCTTGAAACAGCGATGCCATTCGCTCTTGCTGCTCCGATTGATCGGCTAAGTTGTTCATTTCTTGTGGATCATTTTCCAAATCGAATAACAGTACTTTAGGCACTTCTGGAAACAACATCAACTTATAGTCATCTTTCCGAATCATACGCTGATAGTTCATGTAAGTGCCGTATATGCCATCATAGTGACTTTCCGTTTGACTACCTTTCGCCAGATCGAGCAAACTATTGAACGCCACATAGTTGGGTTTTTTGATGTTTGCTAGCTCTAAACTACTCGCCATCACATCTTGTAAATAGACGTCAGCGGCTACTTGTTTACCTTTCGGAATATCCTTCCCGGCGACAATCATGGGCACGCGTATGCTATGATCGAATAGACTTTGTTTGCCCAACAAGCCGTGATGTCCGACAGACAATCCATGATCGGCAGTAAAAAAAATGTAAGTGTTTTCTAACTCACCGGATGCTTCCAAATGATCCAAAATTTGACCGATCTGCGCATCCAAATGAGAGATAATCGCATAGTATTCCTGGCGATTCTTTTTGATGGCATAAGGCGTGCGTGGAAAAGGGGCAAGTCCTTCGTCTCGCAAGTACATGGAACACCCAATTTGATCTTTGTATGGATATTCCGGCAGCCAATTTTCGGGTAGTTCGATTTCGTTGACATTGTATAAATCTACAAATTCTTGAGGGGCTTGACGAGAGTCATGAGGTGCATTGAAAGCAATATAGGCAAAGAACGGCTGGTCATGCTCGGTAGCATCATCCATGAAAGAAATAGCATCATCACGTAGTACTTCCGACCAGTGTTTGCCGCCAGTCCAAAATCCGCCCTGAGTAGTGTCGCTAGGCGACCAGCGGTTGTCGTTTTCGTCGATTGGACGCGCATAGCCTGCGGGCATGGTTTGATTGAAGTCAGCACCATTCCGAATCAAATTATACAGACTATCACGCGCTTTTCCACCCATTCTGATCCAAGCATCCGGCGGCATCCCGCCGGCTTGTACAGTGCCCGAGTGCTGAAAAACAGAATCAACAGGCGCAGCAATATGCCATTTGCCGCCCATATAAGTCCTATATCCGCGATCTGCCATGAGCTGTCCCCAAGTTTCTTGCAAAGCAGTTGAGTCTTGCTGTTGCCATCGACTTTCGATGTCTTTTGCACCCCAAACAGAGCGACCCGAAATCATCATAGAACGCGAGGCGACGCAAATCGCGCCATGCCAGCCCCCCATGTTGTAAGCGTGTGTAAAAGAAGTGCCCATCTCCGTGAGGCGATCTAAATTAGGGGTTTGAATTTCTTCGTTGCCGAGGGCGTGGATAGAATGATAAGTCTGGTCATCGGTGTACAGGAAAAGGATATTGGGTAGATCGGCATCTTTATCTTCTGTTGTTTCAGAAGCGGTATTGCAGGCGAAAAGCAAGAGTGGCAGCAGCCAAAGTAGTTGTTTGTTCATTGTTGTAGTTTTGTTTGAATGGACAATTTCCGAAAATTTGGTGAATGTCGTAAAAGGAATCCTTACCTTCGCGCTTCTACAATAAACAGCCAGTGAGTAACCAAAAGAACAAAAACGGTCAAAAGAGGAGAGGAGCAGCGGATGATTTTCAGGACATTCGAATGATTCAAGTCGATCCCAGTCAAGAACCGGTGCGGATTGATAAATTTCTGATGGATCGCTTGGATCGAGTGACACGCAATCGGGTGCAAAATGCCATTCGTGCCGGAGCGATCACGGTCAATGAGAAAGAGGTGAAACCCAACTACAAGGTAAGACCCAATGATGAAATCCAAACCATTTTGCCGCGTCGTCCGCAAGGTGAGTCACGATTGATTCCGCAAGATATTTCACTCGATATTCGGTACGAAGACGATCATATTTTGATCTTGTACAAGCCGCCGGGGATGGTCGTCCATCCGGGCATCGGCAATCGAAAAGGAACGCTCGCCAATGCTCTGGCACACTACTATCAGAACTTGCCACACCTCAATGACAACTATACCGATCGTCCAGGTTTAGTCCATCGTATTGACAAGAATACGTCGGGTATTATGATGGCAGTCAAAAACGACTACGCCATGGACAGAATGGCAAAGCAATTCTACTATCACACCATAGAGCGGAAGTATCAGGCGATCATTTGGGGCGAAATGCCCGAAGACGAAGGCACGATCAAAGCCAATATCGGGCGCAATCCGAAGAACCGACGCGACATGACTGTTTTTCGGCATGGCGAAGATGGCAAATGGGCAGTGACGCATTGGAAGACGCTAGAGAATCTGTACTATGTGAGTCTAGTCGAATGTCAATTGGAGACCGGACGGACGCATCAGATCAGAGTACATATGCGGTTCATGGGACATCCATTGTTTAGCGATGAAAAATATGGCGGTACGACCATCAGAAAAGGAACACCGCATCGTCGCTACAAACAATTTGTCGACAATACCATGAAAATACTGCCACGACAAGCTCTGCACGCCAAGTCACTAGAGTTCGATCATCCGGTGACAGGCGAGCGAATGTATTTTGAGTCGGATTTGCCGGGGGATATGACGCAAGCATTGGAGCGATGGCGTAACTATGTAAATAACCAGAAAGAGTTATTGAAAAAAGGCTAGCCAGCGAAACAATAAGAGCTTGTTTGGAGCAGGATTGAATTGTAAATCAGTAATTTATGGTTCTGGCAAAGAAAAAATCAATGAGCTTAGCGATCTAAGTGAGTTTATTTTTTCAAAGTCAGGTTCATAAAGTGTTGGTTTACAGGAAGATAGTGCTCCAAACATGCTCTAAGTTCTAAATAATTGAGCTATCTACGCTTGCGCTTATTGTTTTTGTAGTCCATAAAAATATACTCGCCTAGTCCTTGCAAACTGCTGTAAAACGCTTTGCCATTGTTCGCCATCGTAAACTGCTCGACGAAACTGACCAAATAAGGGTCACGCGCAATCATGAAGGTCGTGATTGGGATCTGTAGTTTGCGGCAGCGTGTGGCTAAGTTGAGCGTTCGATTGACAATCTTGCGGTCGAGCCCAAAGCTGTTTTTGTAGTATTTCTTTCCTTTCTTAATACAAGTCGGTTTGCCATCCGTGATCATGAAGATTTGCTTATTCGGATTGCGGCGACGTCGTAGTAGATCCATTGCGAGTTCTAGTCCAGCGACCGTATTGGTATGATAAGGACCTACTTGCAAATACGGCAAGTCCTTGATCTCGATCTGCCAAGAATCATTTCCAAAAACGATGACATCCAAGGTATCTTTCGGGTAGCGTGTCGTGATGAGTTCGGACAGTGCCATCGCTACCTTTTTGGCAGGTGTGATGCGGTCTTCACCATACAAAATCATGGAGTGGGAAATGTCGATCATTAGCACCGTGCTCATCTGACTTTGGTAGAAAGTTTCATGGACTTCTAAATCATTCTGTGTCAACTGAAAGTCGTCTATGCCGTGATTGATCTGTGCATTGCGAAGGGTTTCCGAAATCGCCAATTTATCCAAACTATCCCCAAATTCATACGGACGGATTTCAGCAGCTTGCTCATCTCCACGTCCGCCGTATTTGGTGCTGTGGTTGCCGCGCTTGGATTTTTTGAGTTGCCCAAAAATATCGTTTAGTGCTTGTTGACGCATTCCGATTTCGGTCTTTGCTGTCGGCACAAAATTGGGATTGTCGCGGTCTTGCTGCTGTATGTAGCCTTTGTCGATCAAGTCCTGAATGAAGTCCGCCATGCCGTACTCTTCATTCGTGATTTTGTATTGCTTATCTATCTGTGTCAGCCAAGACAGTGCTTCACTCACATCGCCTGATGTGTAGATCAACATTTCTTGAAATAACTTCAAGAGTTCATCAAAAATCGAGCCTTCTTCGCCCGGTACATATTCTGAAAATCGCCATCCGATCATAAGTCTGTGTCCTCGCTTTAGTGAGATTTACGAAATCTGGAAGATTTCACAAATCAGATTCAACTAACTAACAAGCTCAAGGAAGAGTGGTTGACCTTCAATGAGAAATAACCATCATCTGGATAATCCACGCTTACTTTCAGTTAACCATCCACTTCGATATTTGACATTCGTCATTCCCAATGCTGCTCTCACCTACCAATCCCGATAACTTGTTCCGTCCTGATAGCTATCGGGATCGGAAATGATCGGGAGTAAGCGAGGGAATACCGAGTAACGAACAGAGAATGATGAAATACTTCACTTGTTGCTCTGACCTCAAAATAATTCTTCACGTTTCTTTTCTGCCTTAAGCTGAATGCACTAAAGTCAAGCAACCGTCCACTTCTACATTTGGCATTTATCATTTGACATTTTACATTCTAAAAAATGGCTGTTCTCACCTACCAATCCCGAAAGCGTTCGGGAGTAGGCAAATATCGTTTTTGAATGATAGACTTCTAGAATGAGTACCTCATCAAGTCACCTGATACTATCCAATCTTATCAAAGAACGAAATCCCTCTCTCACCTCTCACTTTTCTCAAACTCTCGAAGCTCTGAAAATGCTGTTCTCACCTACCAATCCCGAAAGGGTTCGGGAGCAGGCGAGATAAGACTTTAGACACTAGACGATAGATTTTAGACTAGTATCATCCAGCAATTTGAATCTCATTTCTCGACCGATATTTCATTTTTCTCTCCCAATCTTATCAAAGAACGAAATCCCTCTCTCACCTCTCACTTTTCTCAAACTCTCGAAGCTCTGAAAATGCTGTTCTCATCTACCAATCCCCAAAGAGTTCGGGAGCAGACGAGATAAGACTTTAGACGATAGACCATAGATTTTAGACTAGTATCATCCAGCAATTTGAATCTCATTTCTCGACCGATATTTCATTTTTCTCACCAATCTTATCAAAGAACGAAATCCCTCTCTCACCTCTCACTTTTCTCAAACTCTCGAAGCTCTGAATAGCTGTTCTCACCTACCAAAATGTAGGCATCCACAGCGTTGCTGCGCAATGTAGATGGGTCAGATGGCAGCTGTTCTCACCTACCAAAATGTAGGCATCCACAGCTCCTCCAAAACCAACTTTAACGTATGCTAAGAGCTGTTCTCACCTACCAAAATGTAGGCATCCACAGCCATGAACCATCTGAAAATGGTGATTCATAAGTAGCTGTTCTCACCTACCAAAATGTAGGCATCCACAGCAAGACGATGAGAGTCGAGAGATCTATCATGAAAGCTGTTCTTACCTACCAAAATGTAGGCACTAAACCCACCTTTTGGCGGTGCATTTCTTACAGTATATTAGAGAGGTATCTCGTTCTTGAGTATAACATGGTAAGGAAAGTAGAGCTAGTGTAAATTTTTACATATAGCGCTTACAGCTCATCTTCAACTGCTCTACTTCCTGACGATAGTCGGCTCGCCATTTTGGATTTTTTTGTTTGACCAAAGCATCTTCTCGCTGACCAGCTGCTTCTAAGAAGCCACCATTTTCAGAAAAGTAGACTGATATATCTATACCTGCTTGCTTGGCTTCCTTATGAGATATACTTTCTATAAACTGATACATTCGCTTTCGGATGTTCCCTAAGACTTCGTTGACATCGGTGGGTAAATAGATGCCATGCTCTTGATCGCTGCGTACTTGCTCTACTGCATTGATAAAGGCAGCGGCATTTTTAAAATTGACGTAATTCACTGTTTTTTCATGTGTACCACGCTGTACGAGTATACTTTGCTGATTTTCGTGTACTTCCAAATACGGGATAAGCTTCCAAACCGATTTGCAAGCAGCCGCCTGATTGCCAGTTTTGGCATCCGTCTTTTTGTCTTTTCGTTCTATTTTTCGACGTTGTTTGTAGAAATAAAAAGCCACTAGACCGCCTACTATGGCTAACAAAACTCCAGAAAGTAGCCCGGAGTAAAAATCACTCATTCCGTTGGTGACGACGCTTGTAGTATCCATATTTTCTGAGTAAATAGAGTAAAGAATAGATGAAGGTTATCGTCCAAGTGACAACCTTCAAATTGTCGAGATCAAATTTACAATGCTTGAATCAAGCGATCATATTCTTTGATAGTCATGTCAATCATAGCTGTCGGCACATCTTTGGGAGCAGATGCACTTAGTTTTTCTTGCAACCAATCTTCCGCAGGAATTTCGTTATGAAAAAATTTATTGCGCAAAGTCGCCAATTGATCGCGTGTCAGTTCGGTTGGTAGCGTACCGAACAAGTCTTCTACAAACTCCAGTAGGATAAAGTGTGACAATGAGCTTTCTTGATACTTGTTGGCTTTACTCTGCAGTTGCTTGTCTTCGCTTGCTGCGCACAAAGCTGCTTGTTCTTTACAAAACTTATCCAATCTTTCTCGATACTGCTCGTCTGCTACTTTCTTCTCTAGCTCCAGCACTTTTTCGATTAGATTTTCACGCCCCAACTCATAGTTATCTAGAGCAGCTTTGAGTTCCAGTCTAGGTATCTGTGTACCTTCTTCATAGTAATGTAACAGACCTGAAATAGCTCCCTGTCGATCATCATCCCATAGCCGACGATCTTTCGTAAAGCGTCGAAATTTTCCGTAATGTTTGATCGCCAACTCATCAGTCACTGTCCGCTCGTGTAAGCTGACAGACATAGGAAACAAAGTTTGGCGGTCGAGTAGGTTGTTTTCCTTTTCATCAAAACCGATCCCTTTTAGCTCCCATCCTTCTAGCGGACTGCTGTCATCTTCTTGTTGACTGTATTTTCGGTCAAAAATATCTTTTATCATCAGCCAAAGCAGCCGATCTTCTTTAAGTTGTAGTCGGATGCTCTTTTCATTATCGGTTATCCAACGATGCAGTTTTTTCAAGTCCTTGGCACGATATTCTTTAGTATCAGAGTCATCAGCTATTTGCTCACTTAATCCCTCTAGGCTGTTCAATGTTATTTGCTGTTTGGGTTCATCTTCTTTCAACAATTCATCTATATTATCACTTATCTGCTGCAATTCTCCCTTCAAGACTTCCCAATTTCCTTTTACTGCCAAAATTTCCTTTTCTTCTCCGTCAAGAGATGCTATGTTGCGTTCGTAGATGCGTTTTCTTTGATAGAAGGTTTGTTGTGCATCATTGAAGTAAGCTTGTATCGCAAAGGAGACGTTATCTGTACTTTTCAGATTGAGTTCATTCTTTAGCGCATTCAGAATGGATGCGTTGAATAAAGCTCGTGGCAAGACGACAGGTGCAGTCCGTTTCGCATCGTTGTGAGCATTAGATATGGTCAGATAGTTCATTTCTTGACCGCTTCGCTCGTCTACTCGCAACCAATAACCGTACTTTTTCTTGATATTTTCTTCCTTCTCTTCTTTTAGCTGCCGATCTACTCTTTGTAAGTATTTCTTTTTCTGCTTCAAGTAGCTTTCATAGAAGTCGAATACACCTCTTCGCTCAGGGATGGAGGTTCTGAAAAGAAAAGGATGTGTATATTCAATGTCTTCACCTGTCAGGTTTAACTCATCTTGGATGTAAGCTATGAGGTTTGTCTTTTCAATGGCAAAGTAGGCGATCATTTTTTGTAGCTCGTTAAACTGCTCATCGTTAGGTTTGCCTCGCTTTTGCTCATTGGGTGGTTTGAAGAAAGTAATGTCTTTCGCTAACCAAGTGGCGATGTCTCCTTTGTTTAGCGGAGAGCCATCAGGATTTTTCCCTTTTTCAGCTTGTTTGATGCGTTTGTTTACGCTACTAATCCGGTCATTTAGCTGGCGTTTGGCAGCATCGCACCATTTCTCTTTTTGATATCCCATTAAATATTCACGCATCCGATCAGGAATGGAGGCGTACAGTAAACCATGCTTTGCCATCAACTGAGCAAATAATGCTTGTCGAGCTTTTAGTTGTGCTTTCTGATTTTCATCATAGCCATCTTTTCCTTTTTGCTGATATTGCTTTTCAAAATCAGCAGGAATACAGACAGGCTGAATATCTCCATTATTTACTTTCCAACAAAAATCACGAAAATGCTGAATGTAGTTTTTCAGGAAGGTTTCGATATCTTGATGGATTTTGCCCTGCCGATATAGATAGTCGTATAAGAAAAAATTGCCTAGTTCATGTATGCTCAAAATAGCATCTGGCATATCCAGTTCAACTTTTTCGATATGCTGTCCACTTTTGACAATCTTTGGCAAAGGATAGCTTGTTTTTTCTCCTTGGGTGACAAATTTCAATGCAATTTTGCGACTCACGATATGATAACGAGGTGAAAACTGCTCGATAGCCGGGTCTAGTATCTTGGTTCTTGTTGCAGGATCATACATCTTCCACTGTTTGGGCAGTGTTTCTTCACTGATTTCTGCAAGGTGTGCGAAAGTGTGAATGTCTTCTATTATTTTTCGCTGTCTTTCGATACCACCTATCTTTTTGTCATAGGCTTTATCTAGCCGACGCAGTTTTCCCAATTTCAACTGAAATCGCAAAGTCGGTAGCGGTTCTGCGAGGGTCTCAAAATAGCGTAAGACAAAATACGGAAAGCGATTTTGATGTCGATGCATAATGACTTTATTGTTCATAGCATTATCCATTTCTTCCTCTTCTTCTTCATCAGGTAGGTTTTCGACGATACGCTCAAACAGTTTTTGGTCTACTGTCGATAATCGAGTGTATAGGTTTTTAGGTACACGTCTCAGTTCGTTGAGCATATCTAGCTCGATATCGCTACTACCCAATTTTGGGCGTGGTAGCCGACTGCAAAAAATGGTAAAAAGGTTTAGTTTGGCACGTTGCTGTAAATTTTCACTTGGACGAAAACCCTCTATATTTCGTAAAAAAGCAAAGGCAGTGCCACGATCTAGAAATTGGCAGATTAGAAATATCTGACCATAAATAGAAAGCGTATTTTTTCTATTCAATAGTGATAAGCTCTCTGATATAAGTGCTTTTATATTTTCCTCAGTATAGCGTGGGAAACGGTCTATCAGTTCTTTTTTGGCTGCTTGAACAATCTCTTTTATTTTAGCAAAGCTGATATTTCGATGTTTAGCACGCGCATAATGTGAGTATCTATTTCGTAGCTGATTTAGAATTTCTAATGCTTGTCTTAGTTGAAAAGTGCTTTCATTGACATCTAACTCTAACACTTCTACAACATCTTCAAGGTGCTTCTTTTTAGGCGGCTTCTTTCCTGCTTGCTTTGCCTTGCTTCTTTCTTCCTGTTGTTCTTTTTCAGCTGGACTGAACAGAGCAATATTTCTAAAAGCAGGCATTCGCCAAAGCAGTTTTTCAGCAATTTCTATCTTTTCACTGACGCGCAATTGCTTACTTAGTTTCTCAGAGCGCAAAGTCGTAATCAGCTTTGATTCAAAGAGTTTGCCTTCTTCTAGTTTGTCAGGCTCAAAATTTTTGTATCCTTCATACTTCTCAGAAATATCCTTTGAGATGTGTTAGAAAAACAGGACACAAAACTATCTTAAATTTGTGTTACTATGAAAGAGAAAAAGCAGAACCATATTCAGGGAAATGGAAAGCAAAAACGGCGTAGTTACGATGCTGCTTTTAAAGGGAATGTACTGA
>JBCDHX010000136.1:0-16240 GCA_038749535.1 Bacteroidota bacterium | reverse complement strand
TGATGAAGCTTTGCGATTACAAAAACAAGTCAACCAATTTCTGATAGAAAACTTAGAGGGTAATCATCCAAGTATTGCTGCTTCACATAATAATATTGCCTCAATATTTCAGTCCTTAGATAGATATGAAGAGGCTTTAACTCAACAACAAAAAGCTATTTCAATTTTAAAACAGACTCTAGAGTCAGACCATCCTGATCTTATTAAATGCTACGGAAATTTAGCAACTATTTTTCAATCTTTAGGTAGGTACGAAGAAGCTATAGAGGTGCAAGAATATGTAGTTACGTTAATGAATAGTACATTAGGATTTAATTCTTTTCTAGTTGCAACATCCTATAATAACCTAGCCTCAATGTACAAAGACTTAGAGCAATTTCAAGAAGCGATAAAAGCACAGAGAAAAAGTATGTTCTATCAATTAAAGTCTAATCCTGAGCATCCTAGTATGGGTATTTGCTATCATAATATGGGAGAATATTTTTTTAATTTAAATCACATAGATAGTGCTATGTTTTATGGCTATAAGGCATATAGTATTTTGAAAAAAACTTTACCAAACTCTCATCATTTACTAAAAGCAGCAGAGAAGTACCTATCGATATATAATATACAAAGCGGACAAGATAGACTCACTAACAGAGATTGTGAAGGAGCTAGAAAACACTTTTACGAGGCTCTAACCTATAGCGATAGCATTCAAGCAGCAGTAGTGTACTATCTAATAGGCGATTCTTACTATTTCGATAAAGAATTTGAATTATCTATAAAAAACTATAATCTATCATATTCCATAGAAAAATATGATCGCTCTATATATCTTAATAGTCTATGTTTATCTTATCTTAGAATGAACAATTTCCCGATAGCGGAAGAATTACTAAAAGAATATGAGTTGGTTAGTTCAGCAGACGGATTCGTCTATAGAAACTGGGCAATCTACCACGCCCTCCAAAACCAACCCCAACTCGCCCTCACCAACCTAGAAAAAGCCCTCAAACTCGGCTTCAACGACCTTCAAAAAATAGAGGAAGAAGAAGCGTTTGAGGTATTGAGAGATGAGCCGCGTTATCAGGCGATTGTGGAGCAGTTGAGAAATAGAAATTAGACGTTAGATTATAGACGTTAGACAGGTGCGTAGTTAGTTATAATCAACTTATGAATTGCCATTATTCGATGTCACCTCAGCCATCCAAGCCAACTCACTCTCACTAAAAACAGGAGTGGGAGCAGCCTCTTCATAATTCAAAGAAAGGTGGTACAAACCTCTCTCAAAACAAAGCGATAAAGCAGCACCGAGATACAATAAAACATCTTCTTCCGCTGCTTGAAGTGGAACAGGAACGACGGGGAGCGAGTCTTGAATATTGACCGCCCAAATATCTGTTTTTTCTGAACCTGCTCTCACCAAAGTAATCAAGTAATGCGATTTTGGTACAAGCGGATGCGCGACAGGGCGTTGTCCTCTACGCAGCAAATCTATTTCCAAAAAATTAACTTCTGACTGAATCAATTCGGCTCGCTTGGTGCGGTATTGTTTGAGACCTATGCCTCTTTTATTGACAGGCAAGAGGATTTCTATAGCGGTGATAAGCTGTAAATTGAAACGATCTCGAATTTCGATGACAGGCACTTGAACTTCGATGAAAGATTGAGTCGTTCTGATGCTAGTGGTAGGCGCAGTCGCGGTGGCTGTTTCTGTCGGAGCGGTTGCCGGATTAGAGGTCTTGTTTTGCAACAACAAAGCAACATCAGGATATAAAATGCCGATTTCCTCTTCTGCCGCATTGTCCTTTACCGTATAAGTTTCTATACGCGTGATGTATTTTGGACTCACTTTTGGCGCAATCAATTGACGAATTGCAGATGCCATTTCATGGTGGACATCCGACCACAAAGCTCCTTCTAAATAAGGATTCATACCAGGAAATGGATTGTTCATCTTTGTTCTTGATTGTCTCTTTTTAAGAAACATCTTTTTGGGAGGGAAGGTTGTTTTTATAATTGTAGAAACCTTGCAATGTCTATTCTGACACCATCTTCTGCTCATCCAACAACTCCCTGTAGATCCTAGCATTCTCAGGTAACCAACCAACTACCAAGTCTTCTACCTCAACACCCTTTTCCACCAACTCATCCGTAAAGTCCCAATCGCTATTATTGGCTTGCACCCAAATTTTGTCTTGAATGATGTCGAAATAAAAAAGCACCATGAAAGAAAAGCGATATTGCTCTTCGTTATAGCCTAGTAGTCAGTCAAGTTGATAGTGTCGGATGGCTTTGTTGCATAAACATATAATATTTTGTTTTTCGGAATTTCGCCAAATCTTTCTCACAGAAGATCGCTTTGAAAAAATTTAGATAACCGAAACAAGACTTTTACCAAAGAAAAAATGTTTATGCAACAACGCCGTGTCGGATAGGAATACGGATGAGTTTTGGGACTGAACGAGGCAAAAAACGCAGACATCCCGAGGCTTCGGGACGGCGAGTATTTTTAACGAAGTGCAGAGCCTGCTCCGATCTTTCGGAGTTCAAAAATCGCCGTATTACCCGACAAAATTAGCTTGACTGACTACTAGCATCAATGCTTGATAGTGATGCCTTTCTTGATCTAAAACAGGAATGATAGAACAGCCAGAAGCCGCTTGTCCATTTTCTGCGACAAAGTCTAGAATAAAAGTGGAAATGATGTGACTATATCGATCTGTTTTACTCATAATATTGAAGTTATGCTAAAGCAACACTTTCTTGCACTCGCTCCATTGAATGAACAAAACCAACTACAATATCATCAGCTTGAATACCTTTTCTAGTCAAAATATCCTCAATCACTAGATCCGTATTATTTTGATGCAGCCAAATTTTGTCTTTTCGAATTTCAATATGGAAGAGCGTCAAATACCGATAGCGTTCTCTAAACCAGCCCAATCGAATTAGGATAAATTCGGTTTGTTCTTCATTCACGATCAGGCGATTGCTCATATCTTCCGAGTAAGAAACTTTCCTCGCTGCACGCTCCGCTAGTTCATCGTGAATGATCTGCTTGTATGTTGTTACTCTATCCATTTGACTATCGTTTTAGTAGCTATATTCGCTACAACAAATTTCATTGTAGAGTAGCTGCAAGAAAGACAATAGATTTTAAATAATATCTCGAAATCTTTCGGTATTAGACTGTTCTTCGATACAAAAGAAAAGGGGGATTTTACGGTGGCTTAAGCGAGGGTCTCAACCAAACAAAAAGCACTGCTGTTAAAAAAGGAGTATTCAAAATCAATGAATAACATGTTAGATACAAAGCATCATCAATCGGTCATCAATGAAAAAGGCGAGACAACAAGTATTCTTGTTCCATATGAGGATTATCAGCAGATGATGGAGATTATTCGACAATCCAATTTCTTGTCGGAATTAAAAGCAGATTTGCATCAAAGTTTAGAAGAAATTAAAGAAGCTAAAGAAGGCGGAAAACCATTACAAGCTTTGCAAAGTCTATTGGATGAAAGTGACTATTGAGGTAACATCAGCTTTCGCTAAGAACTTTAAAAAGCTATCCAAGAAATACAGAAGTCTCAAGCAAGACATAGCTCTTCTGCAAGAAAGCCTACTCGAAAATCCCTACACAGGTACAAAAATATCCGAGGAATTCTACAAGATCAGGCTTCAGATCAAAAGCAAAGGAAAAGGGAAAAGTGGAGGCGGTAGAGTGATCTCTTTCGTTGAAGAAGGAGAAGAGACCACTTTGGTCGTTTTGATGAAACTGTACGACAAATCAGACCAATCTTCTGTGACTGTTGTAGAGCTAAGAGAAATACTAGAGGAGTTCAACTCGAAGAGGTGAAAATAGACTATTGAGTTACGTTTCTTCTAGATCAAGATTGCACTCGCCTTTCAAGTGCCTTCGTGTTGATTTTGTATTGAATTAGGTTTTTGCTTCTGCCTGCTCATTCATCAAATCCGCATAAACTCTAGCATTCTCAGGCAACCATCCAACCACCAAATCTTCCAATTCAACACCCTTTTCCACCAACTCATCCGTAAAGTCCCAATCGCTATTATTGGCTTGCACCCAAATTTGATCTTGAATGATGTCGAAATGAAAAAGCACCATGAAAGAGAAGCGATATTGTTCTTCATTGTAGCCGAGCATCAATGCCTGATAATGATGACGTTCTTGGTCTATGATAGGAATAATAGAACAGCCAGAAGCCGCTTGTCCATTTTCTGCGACAAAGTATAGGATAAAAGTGGAAATGATGTGACTATATCGGTCTGTTTTATTCATGATGTTGAGATTATGCCAAAGCAACATTTTCTTGCGCTCGCTCCATTGGATGAACAAAAGCAACTACAATATCATCAGCTTGAACACCTTTTCTAGTCAAAATATCCTCAATCACTACATCCGTATTATTTTGATGCAGCCAAATTTTATTCTCTCGAATTTCAATATGAAAGAGCGTCACATACCGATAGCGTTCTCTGAACCAACCTAGTCGAATTAAGATGAATTCAGTCCGCTCTTGATTCACGATCAGGCGATTGCTCATATCTTCCGAATAAGAAACTTTTCTCGCTGCACGCTCCGCTAGTTCGTCGTGAATAATTTGCTTGTATGTTGTTACTCTATCCATTTGACTATCGTTTTAGTAGCTATATTCACTACAACAAATTTCATTTGATATTGGATGATTCTACGCTCCAAAAAGCTAATTTTCTTCATTTCTTCATAAACCGTATCAGATATTCCAACATATAAAGTCTGCTCGAAGCCACCTTCTGCGATTGCCTCTGAGTAGTTTATATATTGACCAAGCGATTCATGAAATTTGTACAAAATAGAAGTGCCTAAGAAAGACTTTACTTCTACTAATATCTTCTTCATTCCTTTCTCTGCACTCAATAATTTTTCTGAAACTAAGTCAACTTCAAAGTCCTTGTCGCTACCCATGATTGGTAAATCAAAAGGATAGTCCGTCACATTCCATTGATCATTTATTAATGCCTGTTTGACGGCATCGTGAATGAGGTCTCTCGCCATAATTGTTCAAGTTATTTCAAATCGTTCCAAACAAAGATAAGCAGTTGACTGAAAAAGCGAAGCCAAACATCGGTTTTCGAGAAGTATAACTCAATAGTCACCTGCCAAAACAGCACCCAACTCCACACCCACCTGCCAAACTGTCCACTTTTGCACAAACGCATCGAATTTGCTGTTACAGCGAAACGAAAAGAGAGCAGAAAAATAGGTCGCTCTTTGAAAAACTGTGTGGTGATCTAATGATTTAGGAATAGCGTGGCGAACTTTAGCTAACAACTGAACTCCTCTCGCCTCTCACAAATCACCTTTCACCTCTAAAAAAAGATACCCGATGCAAAACAGCAATATATTATTCAACAACGATCCTCTAGAATCTACAAACGACCCAGTCGCCGACCAACAAACCATTACCGCCGAACTCCGAAGAGCAGAAGACATCCTTCCTGATGAATTGATCGTCCTGCCTTTGTTGCAGCGTCCCATATTTCCTGGATTGGCATTGCCGCTGACGTTTAGTGGCAAAGCGGATTTGAAAGCTATTCGGCAAGCAGTCGAAAAAGAAGGAGGTTATATTGGATTGTCGCTGGTGAAGGACGCCGAGGAAGTGGAAGCGGAAAATCCTGACGGCGTGCAGCAAATCGACCACGATGAGGTGGAGATGCACGAAGTGGGGACGGTGTTTCAGATTATGAAAGTTGTGCCTGTCGCGCCAGAAGTGGTGCAGGTATTGGGGCAAGGCATTACGCGATTTAAGAAAAAGCGAGCGATCAAAGGCGGTAATTACACCAAGTGGGAAGTCGATCTCTATCAAGAACCTAAAGGCAAGGTCAGCAACGATCTGAAAGCCTATATGATGGCGATTTCTTCGGAATTGAAGGAGTTGTTGAAGCTGAATCCGCTCTTCAAAGAACAAGTCAATATGGTGGTGGCGCAATTGAATTATGACGCGCCAGGTTTGACGATGGATGTGATCGCGAATCTATTGACTTCGGGCAAAGAAGAATTGCAGGATTTGTTGGAGACGTTTGAGTTGAGAGAGCGAGCGAACAAACTCATCAAGATGATTAAGAATGAGTTTGAGGTGGCGAAGATTCAAAAGCGGATTCAAGATCAAATCAACGAAAAAGTCAGCGACCAACAGAAGGAATTTTTCTTGCGTGAACAGCTCAAAGCCATCAAAAAAGAGCTGGGCATGGAGAAGGAAGATGGGCAGAGCGAGGTCGAAAAAATAGAGCAAAAATTAGCCGAAAAAGAGCTAAGTGAAGAGGCGATGAAAGTGGTGAAAGAGGAGTTGAATAAGCTCCGTACTATCAATGCACAGTCGCCCGAATTTAATGTGACGCGCTCTTATTTGGAGTTGATTTCCGATTTGCCGTGGGGCGAATACTCGGATGATACGCTGGACATCAAAAAGGCGCGAAAAATATTGGATTCGGAGCATTACGGCTTGTCGGATGTGAAGGATAATATTCTAGAGTTTTTGGCGAGTGTCATCAAGCGCGGCAAGATCGCAGGCTCGATTATTTGTTTGGTAGGTCCTCCAGGTGTCGGGAAAACGTCGATTGGAAAATCGGTAGCTGATGCTTTGGGACGTAAATTTTTCCGCTTTTCAGTTGGTGGTATGCGCGACGAAGCCGAGATCAAAGGTCACCGCCGAACCTACATCGGTGCGATGCCTGGCAAAATCATTCAAGCCTTGAAGCGTGTCGAAGTCTCCAATCCAGTCATCATGTTGGACGAGATCGACAAAATAGGGTCAAGCTTTCGCGGTGATCCAGCTTCTGCGCTCTTGGAAGTCCTTGATCCTGAGCAAAATACGACTTTCTTGGATCATTATTTAGACATTCCTTTTGATCTTTCAAATGTATTGTTCATCACCACTGCCAATCAGTTGGAAACTATTCCTGCGCCCCTATTAGATCGTATGGAAATCATTCGATTGTCGGGTTATATTTTGCAAGAAAAGGTCGAAATCGCCAAGCAATATTTAGTGCCAAAGCAGTTGAAAGAGCATGGATTTGAGGAAAATGAAATGACGTTTACGGACGAAGCGTTGAGCTTGATCGTCGATAAATATGCGCGAGAAGCTGGCGTCCGAAATTTGGAAAAACAGATTCGTCGTATCATCCGAAAAGTGAATTTAAAGATCGCAGAAGCCGAAGAAATCAAGTTTGAAGTGGATGCAGAAGATGTACGTGAGTTCTTAGGCAAACCGATTTTTAGAACCGAAAAACTGTACAATAGCCAGATTCCAGGTGTGGCGTTAGGCTTGGCATATACAAGCATGGGCGGCGCAACTTTGTACATCGAAGCGACTGGAATTCCTTCCAAAAATGCGAGCTTCAAGCAAACAGGTCAGCTCGGCGATGTGATGAAGGAATCAGCACAAATTGCGTACAGCTACATCCGCGCTAAAGTCAAAGAATTGCATCCCGATAATGACTATTTTGAGAATCACGCCATTCATTTGCACGTTCCCGCAGGCGCAACACCCAAAGATGGACCATCGGCAGGTATTACGATGGCGTTGGCGTTGTATTCGTTGGCGACTGGAAAAGCGATCAAAGACAATCTAGCGATGACGGGCGAGTTGACGTTGACTGGAAAAGTGTTGCCTATCGGCGGTGTGCGCGAAAAGACGATTGCAGGGCGACGAGTGGAGGCGAATACACTCATCTTCCCAGCAGATAATCAGCGAGATTTTGAGGAATTGCCAGAGTACATTCAGGAAGGTATAGCTGTGAATTATGCGGATTATTTTGATGATGTGTTGAGGGTGGCTTTTTGATGAAACAAATACGTGAGGCGCGAAAGGTGATGTGTGAAATCTCACCTTCTAAACACCAGCTTTCATCACCCATCATAAGACACATCCCAATCTTTCCAAACTGGCTCATAGCCTCGTTGTCGCAGCATCTGACTAACTTGTGCAGGTGTACGCTCATCGGAAATTTCAAACTGCTCAAGTGACTGCGGTTCTACGGCATAGCCGCCGGGATTGGTCTTCGAGCCTGCACTCATGGAGGTAATACCCAAAGCGATGATGTTGTCTCTGAATCGTTCTGATTCTCGGGTTGAAATAGACAATTCTATTTCTTCGTCTAAGAGTCGCCACGCACAGATGAGTTGCACCAATTCGCGATCAGAAATTACCACTTCCGGTATGAAACCACCTGAGAATGGACGCAGCCGTGGAAAGGAAATGCTGTATTTGCTGCGCCAGTAAGTTCGCTCTAGATAATCGAGGTGTAAGGCAGTAAAAAAGCTATCCGTCCGCCAGTCTTCCAAACCAATCAAACAACCCAAACCCATTTTATATATTCCGGCTTTACCCAGCCTATCCGGTGTCGCTAGGCGATAGTCAAAGTTGGATTTCTTGCCTTTTGGGTGGTGAGTTTTGTATTTGCCGCGATGATAAGTTTCCTGATAAACCAAAACGGTATTTAGTCCCAGCCCTATCAATCGCTCATACTCATCTTGGTCGAGCGGCTGTACTTCCATTGAGATATGCGAAAAATGAGGACGAATCAGCGGCAACACTTGCTCAAAATAGTCCATGCCGACTGTCTTGTTGGCTTCGCCTGTGACGAGTAGTACATGATCGTAGTTCATCGCTTTGAGTGCCATGACTTCTTGCATGATTTCGCTTCCAGTCAGTGTGCGTCGGCGCATTGGATTGTCGAGACTAAAGCCGCAATAAGTACAAATATTTTGACATTCATTGGAAAGATAGAGTGGTGCGTATAGCTGCATTGTATTTCCAAATCGCTTCAAGGTACGCGCATGGCTCAACTGTGCCATTTGTTCTAAATAAGGTGCAGCCACAGGCGAAATCAAGGCTTTGAAATCTTCTAAATCGCGCTTGTTTTTAACTAAAGCACGCTCTACATCTACTGCTGTCTTATCGTAGATGCTGTCTGTCGTTTCTTGCCAGTCGTAAGTATCAAAAATTGATTTGAATGTCATATTTACTTAACCCGTTCTGAGGAGAGTGGTTGTCAGGGCAAAGATAGTATTTGGTGGAAAGGAAAGATAAAAGTAGAATAGGGGTGGAGTACTTTTATTTTCTTACAGACAAAAAAACGGGTAATGAAGTCTGTCTGCCATTACCCGTTATCTAAAAATTTGTTGGATTATTCTTAGCTACCCAAAGCCTCTTTGATCGTTACCCGAACGCCATCTTTGTAAGGGACGATGAAGGCATCTTTGACACCCATTTTACGCAACTGATCGCGTAGATCGATAGCGGACTGATAGTCGCGTAGCTTTCCGACCTGTACTTTTTTCAGATCGTCCTCTGCCTGTACATTGACGTTATCCGCATCAACGACACTGCCATTTAGTGGCTTCTCGAACGCACCGATCTGCACACGATAAATCACACCTACCATATCTGTACCACTCATTTCGTTAGTAGAGCTACCACCTTTTGCAGCGATGGTCTCCATATTAGCTTGCATTTCAGTGATTTGCATATTCAACTGATTGACCTGTGCTTGCATATCCGCGATACGCGCATCTTTGCGATTCATTTGTGCTTGAAGCGAGTTGTTCTCTTGTTGGACTTGGCTGATTTCAGTGTTTAACTGACCGAGTTCTGCGTCTAGCCCTTCTGCTTTTTCAGTAAGCATTTTCAGCGCTATTGGATTTTTCTTGTACTCTTTCGCCAAGTTTTTCCATTTCTTTTGTTCTTCTTTGGATAGTTCTTGTGCGTGTAGACCGACAGCTAGAAAACTAAATAAGGCAAAAAATAGGAGAACCTTTTTGTTTCTAATTGTAAACATATTTGATAATATTTGATGAAAAAAGAAACACTGTGTAGCGGTGATTTAGACCAATACGACTCGTGCTGGATTAGTTCTATGTTTAAAATGAATAAGACACTTGTGGAACATTCGTATCCAATGTAGCCTCTTATACGCTCATTTTACGACTGGAGAAGGTATAAAACGACCTGACAGTTCGATCCGAATCTGTCGATTTCAAAGGTAAGTAAGTTTTGGACAGCAGTCAAGGGGGAATCGTCAAGCGACCGCCTCCCGTTGATTGAATGGTGTATTTCAGCTACTAATTGACGCTACTGAGCATTGGATACCTGCTCTGTCTGCGAAAGGCTATTGTCGAATAAACGTAGTAAGTCGGCAATTTTGTCTCTCAGGTCGGCTCTATTGACAATAAAATCTAAAAAACCGTGCTGCTGTAGAAATTCAGAAGTCTGAAAACCTTCAGGCAGATCTCTTTTGATGGTCTCTTTGATGACACGCGGACCGGCAAAGCCAATCAATGCCTCCGGCTCTGCAAAGTTGATATCTCCTAGCATCGCAAAGGAAGCCGTCACACCACCCGTTGTCGGATCAGTTAAGAAGGAAAAGTAGGGAATACCGGCTTTGGCAAGCTGACTCAGCATAGCGGATGTTTTTGCCATTTGCATCAAAGAGAATGCTGATTCCATCATACGCGCTCCACCGGATTTGGAGATAATCATGAATGGTGTACGATATTCTATACAATACTCAATCGCCAATGCAATCTTTTCGCCCATCACAGAACCCATAGACCCACCAATGAAGTTGAAATCCATGGCGGCGATGACTAGCGGCTGTTTAGCAACTTGACCTTTGGCGACACTCATAGAGTCGTCGAGCTGCGTCTTTTTCCGTGCTTGTTCGATTCGGTCTTCGTAGCTTTTTAAGTCCTGGAATTTCAAAAAATCCTTGGGCATCAAGTGCGTAAACAACTCTTCGTATTGCTCATCGTCGAAGATGAGATCAAAATAATCATGAGAACCAATTCTGATATGGTAGTCGCAATTTGGACATTTATAGTAATTGTCACGCACTACTTTGACTCGACTAGTTGCCTTGCAGCGTTTACAACTGTACCAAATGCCCTCAGGGGCTTCCATTTTGTTGTTAGTCGCTGTCTGTATGCCGTCTTTTAGTCGTTTGAACCAACCCATAGAATAATCTCCATTATGTCTTCACCAAATTCGAGTGGCAAAACTAAGAAATTATCCTTGGTTTTTATTCTTTAGCAAAGGCATTAAAAATACGACTACTGCTAGTTGTCGTGTGGAACAGGTATGGAATAAGACCTATTTAGGAAGCGGATGGCGAAAGGGCAGGTTCGACGGAGGAGTTTGCCATTTCTAAACCTTTTCTCCCTTTTGGGGCAATGCGAAAAGGGAAGCCCGTCGGCTTTGCCTGTCCCGACTCTCGGAGAGACAAACGCTAAGATCATATCATTTATAACTGAATCATTAGACGATGTAAAAGCAAAAAGCGCTTAACGAATTTATCGTATTTTACTCCAATGCCTTCAACTCCACTCCATTTTTGTGATAAGCGACTCCATTCCGAATATAGTCAATGCTAATGATGTCACCAGGACGATAGCGCGCGATTTGCTCTTGCAATTCCGGCATGGTTTTAACTGAAACATTGTTGATAGCGGTGATGACGTCCTTTGCTTTGAGTCCTGCAGTAGAAGCCGTCGTGTTCAGTCTAATACGCTCGATGTAAACGCCTTCCACACGAGCGAGCTGCAAGTCCTTTGCCAATGTGCTATTCAAATCGCCGACGATGACACCCAAAACAGCACGTTGCACCTGACCATATTTTCGCAAATCCTCTGCTACTTTCATGACTAGATTAGAAGGAATGGCAAAGGAAAAACCTTCGTAGCCGCCACTCTCAGAAATGATAGCAGTATTGACGCCGATGAGTTCGCCTTTCGCATTGACGAGGGCGCCGCCGCTATTGCCGGGATTGACGACGGCATCTGTTTGTATGAAACTTTCGACTGGATACTCTTGATCGCGTAAGATTTCGATATTTCGACCTTTCGCGCTGACAATACCTGCGGTGACTGTAGATGCTAAATTGAAAGGATGTCCCACTGCGATCACCCATTCTCCGATGCGCAACTGATCTGAATTGCCCAATCGAAGCGGATGCAGGAAGTCAGCTTCAATTTTTAGCAATGCCAAATCTGTAGAGGGGTCGATGCCTATGATTTTGGCTTTGTAATCCTTCTTGTCATGCAAAGTAACGACCTGACCAGTGCTGCCCTTGATGACGTGGTTATTGGTGATGATGTATCCGTCATCAGAGATGATGATACCCGAACCCGTTGACATCCGATAGTCACCTCTAAAGACAGCAATGTTGACCACAGAGCGCGTCACATCATTGGAGACATTGACAAAGTCAGGGGGTGCATTTTCGCGTGGTGCTTCGTTGATTTTGGCGGTCAATTGAGCATGATTAACGCTAGTCGAAGCAAACTTTGGCGTATAAAATTGTTGGAAAATAAGGAAAGAACAACCTGTACTAATCAAGGTCGTCAACGCAACAACGGCAAGTGTATAAGTGATGCTTGGTCGCATAAGTCGGCTAAGTCTTGAGTGTGATTAGAAAGTGCTGTCGGATGAATGTTAGAGCGAATAGAACGACTAATGTAAGTGTTTTCTGATAGATGATTTGAATAAATTGAGGGTAAATGCACAAATTTTTTTACGATTTATCGAACAGGTGTAGTCAGAATGACGTTTTTGGGAGTTTTTCGCAAAATCTTGTATTTCTGCTTGAGATATTTTTGTAGGCTCATCCTTTTAGCGACATTTGACCTTGTCAATATATACAACTATGCACCTCCACCTTCATCCTTTTGACCTGAAACTGCAGCATACTTTTACCATTTCTCGCGAATCACATGATGTCCAGTCGAGTTTGGTCGTCAAGCTTCAGCAAGATGGCATATCCGGTCTTGGAGAAGCTACCGCCAATCCTTATTACGGTGTGACGGTCGATAAAATGATAGCTCGACTAGATGCTCTGATGCCCGAACTCAATCGAATGGAGCTAGATCGACCCGAAATCTTTGAAGCCTGGCTGCAAACTCATCTCAGCGACGAACCTTTTATCCGCTGCGCCTTAGATATGGCTGCCAATGACTGGTACGCCAAAAAAGAAGGGCGACCATTGTATAAAGTTTGGGATACTTTTTGGCATCAAGAAATTCCTTTGACGAATTACACAATTGGTATTGCGAGTGTAGAGGAGATGGTACACAAAATGAAAGAGACGCCTTGGCCGATCTATAAAATCAAATTGGGGACGGATCGAGATTTGGATATTATAGAAGCGTTGCGGCAGCATACGGATGCGGTATTTAGAGTAGATGCTAATTGTGCCTGGTCGGTACAGCAAACTGTCGAGTTTTCAAGAGATTTAAAGAAAATGGGTGTAGAGTTTATAGAACAACCGCTTCCGGCAGAGCATTTAGAAATGATGGAAGAAGTCTATGCGAAAAGTGCTTTGCCGCTAGCTGCCGATGAAAGTTGTCGTATAGAAAGTGATGTCGAAAAGTGTGCCGGAAAATTTCACATCATTAACATCAAACTTGCCAAATGCGGTGGACTCACACCTGCTCGTCGCATGATTGCGCAAGCACGAAGATTGCGTTTGAAAACCATGGTCGGCTGTATGACAGAGTCATCTGTCGGGATTTCTGCCATCGCTCATTTGCTGCCACAGTTAGATTATGTAGATATGGATGGCGCATTGTTATTGAGTAATGATCCGGCTTCCGGTGTTGTAATCGAAAATGGGAAAATTCTCGAACCAACTGATCCTGGAACAAGTGCAACTTTGAAAATGTAGAAAAATGCTAGAAGATACATACAGCACACTCCAAAAGCATCATCGACGGCTCAAAAGAGATGAAAAAGATGCTTTTTTGGATGCGGCGACTCTGCTATTAGAAAACTGGGGATATAAAGTGAAGCGAGTGGCGACTAGCAGTCGACTGCGATCTAGTGTGCATTTGGAAACAGAAGTAAAAGAAGCCGAATGCATCATCATGGCGCACTACGACACACCGACGATGCTGCCGCCTTGGATCGAATTACTGGTGCGTGCTTTGGGACATACGCGTCCGTTGCTACTGACGGTCGCTGTGGGATTGGTGGTTTTCATTCCGTCGCGTCTGCCGGGAGAGTTATTTGGTTGGGTGACTTTGATCGTTGGATTGTCGTTATTGATATTTCTGATTCCCAATCCCAAAAACCTGAATGACAATACTAGCGGTATACTTGGTTTGCTTGATTTGGCGCAACAATTGGAAGCTTTTCCTGCTGCCAAAAAGAAGGTAAAGTTTGTACTGGTCGACAATGAAGAATGGATGCTGATCGGCGCGACTCAGTTGCGCAAGAAATGGCTGGAAGAGGGGTTTGAATTTGATGAGTCGCGGATTATTTGTTTGGACTGCATTGGTTGGGGCGATGTACCTGTCATCATCCGGAATGGAGCTTCTCATGTCGGCAATGAGCTGATTGATGTTTTTCAAGAAGAAAAGCCGGAATCACAACTTATCAATATGAAAGCTATGCCGCTCAACGACAATTTTGTCTTTCGAGATGAAGGGGCTATTTTGGTCAGTATGATGAAAAAAGCATGGTGGAAAGGTGGTTATTACATTCCAAATATTCATTCCATATTTGACAAGAAGCTAGATCTCAATGCCATCAAATGGGTGACGCACAATCTGCTGGCGTACCTGAAAGAGGAGCAGGTGGTGAGGAAGCGGAGGGCGTAGCTACAACTTCACTATTTTTTGTGTTTGCCATGCTCCATTTACCTTTATTTGAAGATGATAAACACCGGCTGTTAGATTAGCCAATGACAGATTCATCTGATTGGTTGTTAGCATTTTACCCAAAATAACTTTACCGTCCAAATCTATTAAGCGCATCTGTACTTCCCGTGGTTGCTTATGTTTTGTATTCCACTCTATTTGCAACTGATCTTCCACCGGATTTGGAAATACCTTCCAAAATCGAGGTGTAGCTAAAACATCTTGCTGACTTGCCAAAACATCTCTCGTCGCATACCGAATCGTACCAGAAACTGGAAACTCACTTTCCAATGTGAAAAATGTAATGTGCGGTCGTCGCTCGCTATCCAATACCAAATCAACTTGCGCACCCAATAGCGTGTCATTTTGTGTATGATCGGCGATAAATTCTGTCGTCCATCCGTCTGCTAATAGTGTTGCATATTTGACGACTTTTCGGTCACCGTAGCAAACTATCAACTGCCCAAAACGATCAATCGCCAATGCCGTCATATTTCTCGCACCTGTAAATCCTAACGGCACATTTTCTAATTCATCGATGACTTCTGATGTCCATTCATCTGCTACAAGTCTCACGTAACGCACCAGACCGACATCCCCAGCCAATTGCTCATAATAGGTGATGTGTGGCTCATCATTTTCATCCAGCACCATAGATGCAAAAAGCCCACCTTTATTTGCAATGGTGAAATTCAGCCATTTGCCACTTTTTTTATGCGCATAGACCAGATTGTCACCAAAATCATCATAGAAAACAATGTGCGGATGTCCTTCGCTATCCACCTGTATACAAGTCGAATATTCGTAGCTTGCCGGACCAGCGCTGATGCTCTCTTTTGTCCATTCCGTACCATCGAAAAAGCCATATTCCACACCTTCTCCACTACCAAATTGAGCAGGATCGATAGAACTCGTATGAATGTTCCCTGCTTGATCGAAAGTGAGCGAATTGTCCCAGCCATCATGCCCTTCGCTAACGACTGGCAGTGCTTCCCAAAGCAACCCATCCCAACGATAAATGTATTCGTTTTCGTCCTCGTGATGATGTACAGCAATATGTGGGTGTCCTTCGGGACTGATGGCAATATCCAACGGACCATAATAGTAAGCCTGATCGATCAGCGTCGTATCAAAACGACCATCTTTCCACAACGCATGACGAATGAAACCACCATCGGTTTCTTCCAGCATATAAGCGATATGCACTTGATCCAAACTATCAATAGCGATAGCGGGTTTTGCACCAAAGTCGATGTCATAGACGTCCCAAGTTTGCGCTTGAAGATGGATAGTGATAAATACAGCGGTGAGTGTCAGTATTGATCGGAGCATGGGTGTTTGTTTTTTGTTTGTGGGTTAAAGATAGGAGATTTTTGATGGAGACGAGTTCTTGGAAAGATAAATAATGAGTACTTTTTGTCAGGGCAAACGCATCAAATTCCTTTTTGCTCTTTGATTTATCAAATGATTCAATTTTTCAGCGACATGAGCATGGTATTTGTCTCAAGCCGACGGGCTATTCATTTTGGCATTGCCCCAAAACGAATCAAAAGGTCTAGA
>JBCDHX010000135.1:0-16316 GCA_038749535.1 Bacteroidota bacterium | reverse complement strand
ATTAGTACGAAAAACGCTCTCTTTCTCTAAATCGCTAGATAATCATATTGGTGCTTTGAAGTATTTTTTTGCCCATTACAATTTAGAGCAGCAGAAGCTCTGGGATAGATATCATGGTGCGCATTTGTGACACTACCAAATTTTTTAGCCGTAGCGCGGCTATGCCGAAAAAATTTGCCTTATTCAGAATAAAATTTGCTCCTCTTCGCCATAATCAGCTACGGCGTAACAAGTCTATTTTGGTAGAAAGGCAAGAACGATATCTGATTTAGGGATTCCGGCATCGACTAAGTGGTCTGCGATGCCCACGTCCGTAAAGTCATTGTGTATCGACACTTTATTGTTAACAATACCAATATGGAAGATAACATCACTCAGGTATCGTCTTTTGAACCAACCAACATCCATCAACACGAACTGCATTTTATCATCACTTATCATGAGCTGTCGAGTCAATTTTGGTGCGTTGACTGCTCTCAGTGGGAGTCGCTCCTCCAGTTCGCTTTGAATAATTTTCTTGTATTGCTCTACTTTATCCATTTTACGATTTCTTCTTGTTCCCTCGAACCACTTGAATCGCGTTTTTCTTTACCGCAGCTCTCTTTGTTGCTAAATAAATGTAAGACAAGATACAATATCTTGTATAAAAATACTCAAGCAAACAAAGCTAATCTCTATTAAAATCAAGCGAACTGACCAAACTTCCCTCCTCTCCAAAACATTATTCAGAAAAAGCTACCTACGGCTAAGAACGAATCTTTATTTTCGCCACAAATTCTTCCTAAGGAGTGAAGAAAAAATAAAGTGTCGATAAGGAACGAAGTTAGTTTGCTGTCAGATGAGGCGAAAAACATAGGAGATGCAGGGCATCGGCGAGGCTTTTCAACGAAATATGGCGGCGAAATAGCGAGTTCAAATCGAAAAGTTATTATTTTTTCATTCCTATAACGAAATGTACAAATGGCAACACTAGACACCGCTACCCAAACACGCGTCGATGGCTGGCTCTCCGGCAACTATGATGAAGCAACCAAATCTGCTATCCGAAACATGATGGCAGCAGATGACAAAACGGATGTCGTCAATGCGTTTTACAAAGACCTAGAGTTCGGAACAGGTGGCTTGCGTGGCATCATGGGTGTCGGCTCCAATCGCGTCAACAAATACACCTTAGGTGCTGCTACTCAAGGATTTAGTAACTATTTGAAGCAGACTTACCCCGATAAGCATGTCAGTGTCGTCATCGCTCACGATAGCCGCAACAACTCTCAAAAGTTTGCAAAAGTGGTCTCTGATGTTTTTTCCGCCAATGGTATCAAAGTCTATTTCTTTGAAGGTCTACGCCCGACACCGGAGCTCTCATTTGCCATCCGAGAACTCGACGCTCAAGGTGGCGTCATGCTCACCGCTTCTCACAATCCAAAAGAATACAACGGCTACAAAGCTTATGGTGCAGATGGTGGTCAGTTGGTCGCGCCGCACGATAAGCGCGTCATGGAAGAAGTACGCAAGATTCAGGACGTAGACGACATTCGCTTTGATGGAGATGATGACTTGATCGAGAAAATTGGGGCAGAGATTGACGAGCGATATTTGGATGAATTGGTGAAGTTGTCAATTGCCAAAGATGCCATTGAGCGACAGAAGGATTTAAAGATTGTGTTTTCGCCCATTCATGGGACGGGTGCAGTTTCAGTTCCGCCTGTGTTGGAGCGATTTGGGTTTGAAAATGTCATTTTGGTGGAAGAACAAATGTCTGCCGATGGCAATTTCCCAACCGTCATTTATCCCAATCCCGAAGAGCGCGAAGCCCTGAGTTTAGCACTCCAAAAAGCAAAAGAAGTAGACGCTGATCTGGTCATGGCGACCGATCCCGATGCCGACCGCGTAGGTATGGCAGTCAAAGACGATACAGGCAAATTTGTGCTACTGAATGGTAATCAAGCAGCTTGTTTGTTGATTCATTATGTTTTGACGGCTTGGGAAAAAGCTGGCAAACTAGATGGCAATCAATACATCGTCAAAACCATCGTGACTTCTTACTTGATTGACAAAATCGCCGCTTTCAAAAATATCGATTGCTACAATACGTTGACTGGTTTCAAGTACATCGGTGAGTTGATGACCAAACTGGAAGGCAAAGCGACTTTTATAGGTGGTGGAGAAGAAAGTTATGGTTATCTGTTTGGTGAGCACGCGCGCGATAAGGATGCCGTCATTTCTTGTGCAATGATGGCAGAAATGGTCGCTTACTACAAAGATCAAGGACGCAGTTTGTATGATGCGCTGCTCGATTTATATGCCGAATTTGGATATTACAAAGAGAAATTGGTCGCTTTGAAAAAGGAAGGCAAGAGTGGTGCAGAAGAAATACAAGCCATGCTCAAAACTTTGCGCGAAGAGCCACCGACAACTTTAGGAGGTGTGAAAGTCGTGACCATCAAAGATTATTTGTCGAGCACATCAAAAGATATGGACTCAGGCGAAACAACGCCCATCGACCTCCCATCTTCCAATGTCTTGCAATTTTTCACCGAAGACGGCAGTATTATCTCCGCTCGACCTTCGGGCACTGAACCGAAAGTGAAATTTTATTGTAGCGTACAAGCGCCATTGGATGACAAATCCAAGCACGAAGCAGTAGAAGCGAAGTTGGAAGGAAAATTGGATAGTATTTTGAAGGATTTGGGTGTTTTATAGACTTCCTTCCGTCACCCGTTGAATATTAGACTTGTTACGCCGCATCTCGATTGACATTCAGCGGGTGACTACTCCTTCTCCAAATAAAGCGTCACCATCTCATACGCGCCTATCGCTTCCGTTTGCCAGATCAATAGCACCTGCGTCGCATTCTGCTCAGCATCGCTTGTCTGATCACCAAACTCGCATCGGGCTACCAACTCAGGCGTCGACAAAGTGTACTGCTCAACGCGTCCAAAACCTTCCGATCTTTTTTCACGCGTCAGCGTCCAAGGAATCGCCATCGCTTGATATACACTATCCCCCACGCTAAACGTATAGCTCACCACTTCTTCCTGAAAAGAAAACGCTCCTAGCTGTCCCGTAAATTCCAAAAAACTATCCACCTGAACACCCAACTCGACTCGTTCGCCTATGGTCTGTTCCATACGCACCACTTGCCAATCACCTTCGAGACTATCTTCGGCATTGTTGAGATTGATTTTATCGCAAGCGGTGAAAAAAAAGATACCGGAAATGAGAAATAAAAGAGTACGCATAAATGTCATTTTCTTCAAAAACGATTGCTTGCCAATTCAAGTACACTTTTTAAACTTTGTTAACCACTTGCAAATACAACACTTTTCACGACGTAGCTGCATCTTTACATTTGGGAGCGTGTCAAATTTGAGCTATCTTGTACAATCAAATCAGAGCACCTAACAACTTCCTATACGACAGTCCGTTTAATATGGTCTGAACGACTCAGATGTATTAATCAGCTCAGACTGCCACAACTGAATTTAAGAACTCTAGCTGAATAGCTCACCGCTATCGGCTAACAGCTAATAGCTAAAAATGCGCAAAGGCAACTTTCAACTCCTGATCGAAAAGCTCGATCAATTCATCCGCAAATATTACCTCAATCAGCTCATC
This sequence comes from Bacteroidota bacterium, assembly GCA_038749535.1. Classification (GTDB taxonomy): domain Bacteria; phylum Bacteroidota; class Bacteroidia; order Chitinophagales; family Saprospiraceae; genus JAAUTG01. Next base: position 12,701 of record JBCDHX010000135.1, on the reverse strand, counting down.
AAAGGGACGCTCTACACTTTGGCGACCATGCTTGTGCTATTTGTAGGTTTCAATTTATTGGAGCACTACTTCTACTTTGACACGGGTGGTCGCAAGCTGTTGTTCTTCTCCTTCATCGGTGTGAGTGCATTGGCGACGGTGGCGTGGATTGGGATTCCGCTGGCAAAGTATTTTCATTTAGGAAGTGTCATTTCGCATGAACGGGCAGCTCAGATCATCGGGCAGCATTTCGCGAATGTGGAAGATAAGTTGCTGAATATCTTGCAGTTGAAACAGCAAGCCGATCAAAGTGCGGAGAATAGTTTGATTTTGGCGGGTATCGATCAGAAGTCAGATGACATCAAGTTAGTGCCGTTTCGGAATGCGATTGACTTAGGTCAAAATCGTCAATATTTGCGTTACGTATTACCGCCGCTGATGGTGCTCATTATGATTTTGTTTGCTGCGCCTAGTTTGATTAAAGACAGTACAACTCGCCTCATCAATAATGGCACAAAGTATGATCGTCCCGCGCCATTTCAGTTTGAATTGATTCAGGATGAGTTAAAGGTTGTCCAAAATCAGGATTTCCCGATCACCGTAAAAGTAGAAGGTGATGTACTGCCAAATGAAGTTTTCATCAATGTCGATAACTATCAATATCGCCTGCAAAAAGAAGAAGCTAATACTTTCACTTATCGCTTCAATAATGTCCAAAAAGATACCGAATTCCGCGTCTTTTCTAGTGGCGTCACTTCTGATGATTATACTTTAGAAGTGTTGCGAAAGCCGAATCTGCTCAATTTTGAAGTCAAATTAGACTATCCAAATTACATCGGGCAGCGTGACGAAAGTTTGAATAGTGTGGGTGATTTAGTGGTTCCGGTAGGGACGAAAATTGATTGGATTTTTGATGCGCAGCATACAGATGCGATTGATATTCAGTTTTCAGGCGCGGATGAGCTGAGTACGACCAAGCGTTTCGGTAAAGATGTATTTACTTACCAAAAAAGAGCGGTACGCGGTGAAGGTTACAAACTATATGTCTCTAATGAAGCCCTGCCGAATGCTGATTCTGTGAGCTATTCCATTTCTGTCATTCCAGATAAATTTCCGAGCATCAATGTCGAGCGATTCGTAGATAGCAGCGAGCAAAAGCTGGTCTATTTTGTCGGTGATGCGGCGGACGATTATGGCTTGTTGAGTTTGTCTTTCAACTATGAAGTCGTCAATGAGGACGGCGAAAAAGGAGAATTGCAAAGTATTAAGTTAGAAAAACCAAAAGGCAATCAAATCCAATACGACTATCAGTTCGATCTACGCGATTTGGAATTGAATCCTGGCGATCAAGTCAACTACTACTTTGAAGTCTACGACAATGACGGCGTCAACGGCAGCAAATCTGCCCGCACCAACTTGATGCTCTATCGTGTACCAAGTGTTGAAGAATACGAAGCGATGGCAGAGGAAAATGACGAGCAAATCAAAGAAGATTTGAAAAAGTCACTGGAAGAAACGCGCAAGCTGCAAGAAGAAATGAAGAAGATGCGCGATAAAATGCTGCAGAAAAAAGAGTTGGATTGGCAAGATAAAAAGGAATTAGAGAAGTTGTTGGAGCGGCAAAAAGAGCTCCAGAAACAGATGGAGCAAGCCAAAGAAAATTTTGAGGAGAATCTAAAAAACCAAGAAGAGTTCAGTCAGCAAGATGAAGAGATCATGCAGAAGCAAGAGCAGTTGCAAGAGATGATGGAGGAAGTCATGAGCGAGGAAATGCAAGAACTCATGAAGCAAATCCAAGAATTGATGGAGGAGCTAGAAAAAGACGGAGCGCTCGAAATGATGGAGCAAATGGAACTCCAAGATGAAGAAATGGAAATGGAATTGGATCGAATGCTAGAACTCTTTAAGGACCTAGAGATGGAGCAAGAGATGAAGGAAACCATCGAAAAGCTGGAAGAACTTGCCGAAAAGCAGGAAGAACTAGCGGAGGAGACCGAAGATTTGGCAGAAGAGATGGAGCAAGAGATGGAGCAAGAGGATAGTGAACAGCAAGATGGAGACCAAAAGGATGGTGAGGAAAAAGATAGCGAAGAGCAAGACAGCGACAAAAAAGACGGCAATCAAGAGCAGTCTGAAGAGCAGCAGCAAAAACAAGATGAACTGCAAGAGGAGCAAGAAAAGCTGAATGAAGAGTTCGATAAGCTGCAAGAGAAGATGGAAAAAATGCAGGAGAAAAATGAGGAACTAAACAAGAAGAAGAACTTGGATGAGCCTCAGGAAGACATGGAAAAGATCGATCAGCAGATGGAAAACAGCGAGCAGCAACTGCAAGAGCAGCAAAACAAGAAAGCGTCTAAATCTCAGAAAAATGCTGCTCAGCAAATGCGTCGTGCCGCTCAGAAAATGTCTCAGCAGATGCAAAGTATGCAAATGGAGCAGATGCAAGAAGATATGCAAGCCTTGCGGCAGTTGCTGGAAAATCTAGTCGGAATGTCTTTCGATCAAGAAGAGCTCGTCGAGAAAATAACAATGACAGATGTGACGACGCCGCGCTATGTGGAGCTGGTACAAGAGCAATTTAAATTGCAAGATGATTTTCGTCTGGTAGAGGATAGTTTACAAGCTTTGGCGAAGCGCAATTTCCAAATCGAGTCTTTCATCACCGAAAAATCAACGGAAATCAAAAACAACATCCGCAACTCGCTGGAAGACCTAGAAGAGCGTCGCAAGCCACAAGCCTCTGAACATCAACGTCGTTCGATGAAAAATTTGAATGATTTGGCGTTGATGCTCAGTGAGACCATGCAGCAGATGCAACAACAAATGTCCATGCAAATGCCCGGCAATCAAATGTGTGACAATCCGGGAAAAGGACAAGGGAAGCAAGGTAGCGTACCAAAAGATCAAATGTCGAAAGGACAGCAGCAACTCAATCAAGAAATGAAAGAGAAAATGCAGCAGATGAAAGACGGCAAAGGTGGTATGGGTAGCAAGGAGTTCGCGCAAATGGCAGCGCGTCAAGCAGCACTGCGCAAAGCACTCAAAGAGAAGCAAAAAGAAATGAGTGAGCGCGGCAAAGGCAACAAGGAGCTGCAAGAACTGATCGATCAGATGGATAAAGTCGAGACGGATCTAGTCAATAAAAAGCTGACCAATGAAATGATGAAGCGACAGCAAGACATCTTGACTCGCCTTTTGGAGCATGAAAAAGCCGAGCGTGAAAAGGAATATGACGAGCAGCGCAAAGCCGAGCAAGCTACTGCTCAACCGCGTCCTGTGCCGCCATCTTTGGAAGAATATTTGAAGAAGCGAGAAGCGGAGATCAATCCATATCAAACGGTATCGCCAAACTTGAAGCCGTACTACAAGTCACTGGTGGAGCGGTACATTCAAAACGTCAAAAGCGAGTAGGAGCTGACGAATGGCAATCCGCCTATCCTTTTATAAGTTGAACAACAGAATATTAAAAAATCACGGTGTCCTTTTGGGGAAATCGTGATTTTTTAATATTCTGTTGTCCAAAAAGTAAAATTGGAAATGATACGACAGTGGATGCACATCTTTTTGATCTCGGTGCTCACGGCAACAACTCTGGCTGCACAGATCAGTTTCCGCGCAGTCACGGACACCAAAAAGGTATCCCTGAGTGGCTATTTTGAGGTGCAGTTCATCCTGGAAAATGCACGAGGGAGCAACTTCAATCCGCCGAGCTTTGCAGGCTTTCGAGTCATCAATGGACCTACTCAATCTATGAGTACTTCTATCATCAACGGTGTGCAGTCTTCCGAAATGGTGTACAGCTATGTCTTGCAGCCGACGCGATTGGGCGATAGAAAAATAGGTCGAGCGAGCATTGAAGCCAAAGGACAACGCTACAGAACAGAAGAAATTCCGATAGAAGTCGTCAAAAATAAAGCCGATGGAGAAGGCGGTACTATTGGGACAGAAGAAGAGGTTTTTTTACGTGCCGAATTGGATCGGGACGAAGTCTATATTGGTCAGCAAGTGCCTTTGAACTATCGCATTTACACTCTCAAAACCATCAATAGCTACAACATCCTCGACGAGTCCAACTATCGCGGTTTTTATGTCGAAGACCTGCGCCGATTTGCTGCAAACGTGCTCAAAGAAGACATCAACGGACAGTCCTATACCACCAAAACCCTCAAACGCATCGCCCTTTTTCCACAACAGACTGGAACACTCACTATCGACCCGATGCGGATGCAAGTAGGCATCGCAAAAGGTGGTGCTCGTGACCCACGCGATTTCTTTTTTACGCCGGAAGTCTATCGGTTGAGCTTAAATTCTCCACCGCTCGATCTAGAAGTCAAGCCATTACCGCCCAATGCACCACCCTCCTTTACCGGAGCAGTCGGACAATATTCTTTCTATGTCGAAATTAATCAAAATAGATTGACGACAGACGATGCCTTAGAGATCCGCGTCCGCATCAATGGCAATGGTGACCCAAAACGCGTACAAGCCCCCAATCTAGAACTCGGCGATGCTTTTGAACTCTACGATCCACAAACCCAAGAAGGCACACCACGAGAAATGGAAACAGGCATTTATACTGCCAAAGAATATACTTATCTAGCTATACCGAAGCGACCTGGAGCTTATGATTTGCAGCCAGAATTTACGTACTTCGATTCTGAGACAGCGACTTACGAAACTGTTCAAAGCAAACTCTATACCATCACTGTCGCGCCGGGTAGCGAAATGCCAAACACCAATATTCCCAATGCGCGAAATGAAGTCGCTACAGAAGGTTTATTAGATATTCGTCGACAGACAGAACTCCAACCACGCACGACTCCATTTTTCGGAACGACTGGCTTTTGGAGTCTGACGGCGTTGCCTATTTTGCTGTTTCTAGGGACTATTCTATTCAAAACCGTCAAAGATCGACAAGCCAATATCGACCCGGCTATCTTGAAACAGCGTCGCGCCGAGCAAGTCGCCAAACAGCATTTGGCGCAAGCCAAATCGCATCTGGAAGCTGAGAAAAGTCGTGCTTTCTACGATGAAGTCTCCAAAGCCATGATGGGCTATATCAATGACAAACTCAACATCCCCAATTCTAAACTCACCAAATCTGTGGTCCAAGAACGGTTACAAGTCCTCAGCGTCCCTTCCGAGCAAATCGAGTCTTTTATGCGTATTTTGAGTGCTTGCGAAATGGCTTTATTCGCTGGAAAAGATAGTACTGCCGATATGCAGGATATTTATGAGCGAGCGGTGGCGGCGTTGACTAGGATAGAAGTGAAAGGGTGAGACAGCTTGTTCCGACACTTCGGGATGATACGCGAGAGCCACTGTTCTTAAGATCGCCAACTTATCCAAAGCATTCTTACCTTCGTGGCTGATTAACGACCACTGTATGTCCATTAAAAAATTTGCGAGCGAGACGGTTATTTATGGAGTCAGTACCATCCTGGCACGCTTTCTTTATTTTCTTTTGACACCGCTGTATACAGATGTTCTGGTAGAAGTTTTTACGAAGGAAGAATATGGTCGTTTGAATCACGTTTTTTCTTTAATGGGCTTCACGATGATTTTTTTGACCTATCGTTTTGAACTTGCCTATTTTCGATTTGGTGCAGAAAGTAAAGAGCTAGAAAATACTGCCTTTCACACCTCTGCGCTATCTGTCTCCATGACCACTATTCTTGTAGCTATCTGTCTATTCCCGTTTATTGAGCCTATCGCCAATTGGCTGGAATATAGCGAGTATGTTTATTTGGTAAAGATCGCGTTGGGAATAGTTGTCGTAGATGCACTGAGTGAAATTCCTTATGCCAAACTACGGCTAGATCAGCGACCAATTCGTTTTGCCGCTATCCGATTGACAGGAACTTTCATCAATCTACTGCTCAATCTATTTTTTATTCTTTTTTGCCCTTATGCTTTACAAAGCGAAGTTTGGTCTTTCTTACATCCATTTATCGAAAAAATCTATCAAAAGGAATATTTATTAGCGTATGTATTGATAGCCAATCTGATCGGTAATGGAATTTCCCTATTGTTTCTAGCACCTACTTTATTTCGCATCCGCTGGTCACAGTTTGATGCTACACTTTGGAAGCAAATGCTACAATATGCAGCCCCAATGATTATTGTAGGTGTTTCTTATATTTTCAATGAGTTATTCGACCGTCTGGTGATGCCCTATTGGCTAAATGGAACGATAGAGGAAAATATGGAACAAGTTGGCATCTATGGTGCTTGCTATAAATTCGCTGTCTTTCTGACGCTATTCACAATGGCATTTCGATATGGAGCAGAACCTTTCTTTTTTCGCCAAAAAAATGAAAACAACGCTCAGCTCGTGTATGCAAAAGTGACCAAATATTTCGCCATCATAGGTGTAATTGGTTTTTTAGTGGTGACACTGTACTTAGATCTCATCAAGCGAGTTGTTGTCGGAGAAGAATACTGGGAGGGTCTCAAAATTGTTCCCATCATCTTACTCGCCAACCTCTTTATTGGACTTTATTACAATCTCTCCGTTTGGTACAAAGTGACTGACTTGACACGCTGGGGTGCGTATATTTCTTTAGTTGGTGCGACGCTCACAGTTGTTTGTAACTATCTTTTCTTACCCAAATTTGGTTATATGGCAGCCGCTTGGACGACCTTTGCTTGCTATTTGTTGATGTTGATTCTGTCTTATGTCTTCGGACGTCAAAAATATCCAGTACCGTACCAAGTCGGACGCATTGTCGGGTATGTTGTATTTGCGGTGGTGTTATACGGTATGAGTGCTTGGGCGAAAGCGAATTGGCTGAATGTGTTGTGGCAGCAGTTGCTGTTGAATACCGCTTTATTGGTGAGTTATGGCATTGTTGTATTTTACAAAGAGCGAGTAGAATTCCGATTTTTAAATAACGTGAAATAAGGAATGAAAAAATAATAACCTTTCGATTTCAACTTGCTATTTCATCGTCATGCTGCGTTGAAAATGCGCGCCTTAGCACTGCTAGGACTGTGCTTTTCGCCTTGCCTGACAACAAACTAGCTACGTTCCATTTCGAAACTTTATTTTTTCTTCATTCCTAAGTAAATTTACATTGTTGAGAAATAGTCGAAATGGAAACGTATTGCAAATAGTAGCCTTTCGACTATTTCTCAACACCAAGAATGTAAATTTTTTATTAAACTCAGACCAGCCGAGGTTACGCCTTGATTTTCTAATTTTCGCAACTCCAATAAATGAGTAGCAAACACTATGGACGACAAAAAAATACCTTCTCCTTCACCTGAGAGTATAGAAATAAGCCGCATCATCGCCGGAGTGATGAGCTGGGGCAGTTGGGGCGCACAATTAGACCCAAAATCTGTCTTGACACTGATTGAAAACTGCCTAGAGATGGGCATCACGACCTTCGATCATGCCGATATCTATGGCGACTACACCACCGAAGCTTTATTTGGTCGCGCCACTCAGGGCAGTTCTGCACTTCGCCAACGGATGCAGCTCATCAGCAAATGCGGCATCAAAATGCTGACCGATAATCGTCCGTCTCACCGCATCAAGTCGTACGATACCAGCAAAGAACACATCACTTTTTCCGTCGAAAATTCCTTGCGGCAGCTCAAAACAGACTATTTGGATATGCTACTTATCCATCGCCCCAGTCCACTGATGCAACCGGAAGAAATCGCCGAAACTTTCACTCAGTTGCTACAGTCCGGTAAAGTACGTAGCGTCGGTGTCTCCAATTTTACGCCCTCTCAGTACGACTTACTCAATAGCTACATTCCACTTTCCGGCAATCAAATCGAAGCTTCTCTGCTTCATCGAAAGCCCTTCCTAGACGGTACACTCGATCAACTACTGAAGCATCAGCACTTGACAATGGCGTATAGTTCCATGGCAGCAGGTGCATTTTTCGCGCATCCACCTAGCGAAGCCGTACAGCGCATTCGGTTTGTCGCAGGACGCTTAGAACGCAAACACAACACCACTTTTGAGCAGATTTTGACGGCATGGATATTGAGACATCCAGCGCAGATATGTCCGGTGATGGGTTCTACCAAAGTGGAGCGATTGCAAAGAGCCGTCGATGCGCAGCAGATCGATCTATCAAGGGAGGAATGGTTTATGCTGTGGGAAGCAGCCGTGGGGGAAGAAGTCCCGTAGTTTAACAATTTCTCACCATCTGAAAAAACGAAAACACTAACACCTTTGACTCATGAAACAACGCCTATTTTCTCTGGATGTATTTCGTGGTGCGACTATTGCCGCTATGATTTTGGTCAATAATCCCGGTGACTGGAGCAATGTTTACGCGCCTCTATTGCACGCTGATTGGCATGGTGTGACGCCCACAGATTTGATTTTTCCTTTCTTTATTTTTATCGTCGGCGTTTCTATCGCATTGGCACTCTCCAAAAGAAAGGAACGCGGCGACGCGCAGGGTCAGATCGTCCGAAAGATATTGAGTAGGACAGCGATTATTTTCTTGATTGGTTTGGCACTCAGTGGATTTCCTTACTACAACCTAAGTACGATTCGGATTCCTGGTGTTTTGCAGCGGATTGCGATTGTTTATGGTATTTCTGCTTTGCTCTTTTTGAAATTCGATTGGAAAGTACTCTCTATCGTGGCGATAGGCTGTTTATTGGGTTATTGGGGACTGATGACACTTGTCCCTACGCCGGATGGCTATCCACCCAACTTGGATGCGGAGACAAATCTAGGTGCTTGGCTAGATCGCACGCTGCTGAGTGGTCATCTTTGGAGTCAGTCAAAAGTATGGGATCCCGAAGGCATTTTGAGCACACTGCCGGCTATCGCGACAGGCATCAGCGGTATTTTGACAGGACTTTGGATCAGACATGAAAAGCGAGTACAGAAAATGCTGTTGACCTTGATCGGCGTGGGAGTGGCTTCCGTTTTGCTGTCGCTACTTTGGGACTTGGTTTTCCCGATCAATAAGAAAATTTGGACAAGTTCTTATGTCCTTTTTTCTAGTGGCATGGCAGCTATTCTTTTGGCGATCACTTACTGGTTGGTGGATGTATTACAATCCCGCTGGTGGACAAAACCATTCATCGTTTATGGTATGAATGCGCTGTTTGTTTTTGTCGTTTCGGGTATCATTGGTAAACTATTGTATTATATCAAGTGGGACAATGCAGCCGGAGAAAGCGTAACCCTGAAATCTCGAATTTACAATCAGGCTTTCGTTCCTTTCTTTGACAATCCGATGAATGCCTCACTTGGCTTTGCGGTCGCCAATGTGCTATTGCTCTTGGGACTGGCGTGGTTGTTGTACTGGCGGCGGATATTTGTGAAAGTGTAACTATACAGCTACATACACACAAGACATTGAAGTTTTCTCAGCGCACAAATTTAGTCTTCTGCGATGGCGTACAAATAAGTTGCTCTATCATAAAAGTCTTGAAAACAATCTGGGCTACTGTCAACGGTACACAGTGCTTCTCCTTCACAGTTGGTAGGCGGAAAGAAACCGTTGCAAAGACAGCAATTGAAAATGGCATACAATTCTCCTTCATAGCGATATACGGCAGTATAGTTGCAGGGTAAATCTTCTGATTCTACTTTGCTAAATCCTTCTTGCAAAAAGCAGTCGTCTAGAATGGTTTCTTTTTCACAAGCGGTGACGAAAAAAAAGGCAATAACGACAAATAGTAATCGATACATAAGTTTCAGTAATTTTCGAGATAGACGGCATCATAAGCTAAAAAGGTTGGGTGATCACTCTTTTTCCAGATACCGCAGTACTCGATACCGATCATCGTCATACTGTTCTCTGAATACCTCTGGATTCTTGACGGCAGACTCACTCATCAAATGACTAATTGGCTCGAAATGAGGTAGTTGTGCCAGCATAATTTTTACGATAGCTGTCAATGGAATGGCTAAAATAATACCCCCAACGCCCCAAAGCGTACCCCAGAAAATCATAGCAAAAACAGCAATCAGCGTATTGATCTGAACATTAGAACCGACTACTTTGGGTGTGATAAAATTGCCTTCTATCGCTTGCACAGTCTGGTAAAGCAGTACGACGGCGATAGGTTGCCAAAGTGTATCGGTCGTTGCTAGCGTGTAGAGCAAAGGAAGTATGCCACCGATAATGGTACCGATGTACGGAATGGCTGCTAGCAATGCCCCCAAACAGCCCCAGAATATGGCATATTCTACCCCGATAAGCCACAGCCCCAAACTGTTGAGGACTGCCAAAATACCCATCACGGTCAGCATCCCTACTAAATATTGCTGTGCTACTCGACGTACTCTGGTGATGACTTTTTGTCCATGTTCTCTTCTGGACTTTCGCATCTGATAAATCAAAAAATTGCGAATGGGATGACGCAGTAAGAGCAGAAAGAAAGTATAGATGAAAGTCAGTAGCATATTGATAAGTACATTGGTCGTTGAGATCAATCCACCTGTAATGAAGTTACCGATCCATCCGGTAATGGTCGAGGGACTTTCGGCAGCTAGATCAGTCGGGTCTTCTATTTCAATACCAAAATTTTGCTGCACCCATTCTACTATGGTATTGAAACCCTGATCTAGTTGCGCACTGATAGAGTTCATGCCTTCCACTACATTGGTGAGTTGATACCCGATGAGCGAAGTTATACCTATGATTGGTACGAGCACCACTATAAAGCTCATTGAAACAGCTAGCACATCAATTTTCAAAAAACGTTTGAACGCCTCTACTATGGGAAACAATAGCATCGCTAAGAATATCGCAAATACCATAGGCATTAGCAAAGAGCGACCAATATAAAGTACTGATAATACAATGGTGAGCACCACTAAAAGCTGATAGAGCGTAGTTAGTTTTGAGTGAGCAGAGACGTTTGCATTGCTCTTGCTCTGTTGCCGCTTATTTGGTAAAGACATTCAATAGGTTTTAATAACTGATTTCTTCGTGTACACCTGACTGATAACGTTCTCCGGTGATGATGGCTTTTCCGATCTGAAAGGCTTGCACCAATTTGCTAGAAGACGCACTCCATAATGCTGCTTCGTCCGGTTCTATCTTCAGTAACGTCAATTCAGGTGTATCGAGTCCTTCGGGATACCAGGCTTTCATCATAGGCGACCATAATTCTTCCATTTTCTGTCGATCAGTGACGAGATGAGCCGTGCCTGAGATGGATAGGAAATTTTGACTATCGCTATCGATATAACTGAGATTGACATAGCGATCTTGTTGGATGTCTTCTACTTTGTCAGAATCTTTGCTGGTAAAAAAGTAAATACTGTGATCTGACTCAATTTTGGCAGTATGCATAGGACGACTACGCAATGATGCTCCTTCTTGTGTGACGAGCATAGCAGTGCGTGCATCTTCTACGATTTTTTTCAGTCGATTTAATGATTCTTCTCTTGTCATGTTTCTGATTTTTTGAAAATAGAACTATGACTATTTGCGGGTGTTCGTTTCTGCTCTTTCTTCCCTAAAATAAACCAAATCAACCTCGCTATAGAGAGACAAATCAATGCTTAAAATCGCACAAATTTATCTTATTGCTTGTTCTATATATGTCTCTTGTATAGAGACTGAAATCATTTTTGAACAATAATAAGAAAACAATGGGTTATCGAAATAACAGAGCATTACTACTATTGGGTGCAGCAGCAGGTGCAGCTGTAGGCTATTTTTGGAACACGGAAAAGGGGAAGCAATTTCGCAAAGACGCGAATGTAGCTGCACAAAAATATAGCACCCAAATCCAACAGCAATCACAACAAACGCTATCTCAGACAAACAGTAGCGTAAATGAACTTTTGGAAAAAGGAAAAGCGCAACTGAATGTCCTGCAGCAGAAAGCGAAGGAAGCAGTAGATGATATTTCTACCAATCTACAAAGCACTGCTGACGAGGCAAAAAGTGCAATTAACCGAAAATCTGAGCAGGTAGAAGATCATTTTGCACATACCAATAACAACCATACCACTGTGTAAGATTACTCTTTGCCCGATGATTCCAAAACCATTCTAATCACCGTCTGAACGAACAGACGACAGTTAGAGAATAAGTCATTCTTACACGAGTTGAGAATGGCTTATTTTTTTGTCAATCCGACTGATTCTTCTATCTAATCCTCCTATTTCATCCAATTTAAACTAACGATCATGCGTAAACTTATATTGACATTCTTACTTGCTGTCTCCGGTTTATTCATCTATGCGCAGTCTGTGGCGGAAGGTATCTACTGGACACCAGACAAGAAGGGACAGATTGAAATATATGAACAAAATGGCAAGCTACACGCTCGTAGTGTCTGTTGCAATGAAGATAAACTGGACAAGAACAATCCCAATCCTGCCTTGCGTGACCGAAGTACCATAGGCATAGATGTCATGAATAATTTCAAGCGCCGGCGCAATAACTTCTACACTGGTGGACGCATCTATAATCCTGAAAACGGCAAAACATATAGAGCCAGACTATGGGTGCTCAATGGTGGAAAACAGATAAAGGTAAAAGGCTATATCGGCTCACCTATGCTGGGTAGAACAGTTGTTTGTGAGCGTGCGAATAGTTAATCTATACTAATGCTTGGCAGTAAAATGTCGAGTCTCTCTCTACCCGACAAAAAATAAAAGGGCAAGAAAAAAGGCTTAGATTAGAGTAAGAAAAGAAGTAAAAATCTAAGCCTTATGAAAAAAAACTGAGTACGAATATACAAGAGTTCTTTGATAAAATATACGACCGGATAGT
>JBCDHX010000134.1:0-16451 GCA_038749535.1 Bacteroidota bacterium | reverse complement strand
GTATTCCATCCTTTGGGTCGTAAATTTGTCCCCAGACAATAAGGACATCTTTGTTTTTGTTTTTCCATCCTTCAAAGATCGTGCTTATTGTCTTTTCTTTCTTCCCAATTTAGAAAAGTGCACATTTGGTACACTACCAATGATTGTACCGAAAGCCAATATTATAAGTCGCTGCTCGACCATCATTTTGCCATAAAAATCCATTGGTAAACCAAGTGTACAAGACTTCAATCTCCACCTGAGGTGTGAATTGATACTTCGCCCCTATTCCACTCTGCACAAATATATCCAGATCTTTATACCAATACGGAGATGCACTCGCCAATCCATAGACGCTCAACTGCGGATGCGGAAAATAGCTAAATATAGCTGTAGCAGGCGTGGAGATTCGGTTGTTCTGTCCTGTCCCTATATCTTCCCATAGTAGATCAACTTCCGTAAATAGCGAGAAGCGACTCCCCACAGGAAAGTCATTGAAAAACTGTGTCCACCAAATATAGCTATCCCAATCTAGAAATGGCTGACTATCAGTACCTTGCAAGTTTTGAGCAGTCGGAATCCAAAACGCGCTTTGAACCGAAAAATTGGGTAGTCGCTCTGTCGGTGCCCATCTGATTTTGGGACCAATATGACTGAGTGCAGAACGATTTCGTCCTGTAGAAAAGTCAAAAATATCGAGAGCAGAAGATGGTAGCTGAGTTTCATTGACACGGCGATAGCGCAGATCAAAACCAAAATTGAAGCGATCATTGACGCCATACAGAAAGCTCCACCATGAAGTGAAATAGCTGGCTCTATTGGTCAGATTGTTGTTTTCGTCTCTTTCGGTACGCTGCGTATACAAATTGTTGAAAACCTTTGTTTCCGTTGTGCCTTTTGGTATCGCTTTGGAGACGACGTAGCGTGTGGAATTGTTGTCGATCTGAGTTGCTGCCGTCCCGATGGCATTGAGTGACCAATCATAATTGTAATAATAGACGTCTTCGGGAAGCGGTGCTTCTCTATATTGGTTGATATAGGCTAGAATGGCTTTTTTGCTATTCCCAAAGTCATAGCTATACCATCTGAATATCTCAGACAAACCGACTCGGTCGCCACTTACTCGTATGAAGCGTGGATGATTGAGCGCATTGCGGGTTTGTGTTTCCAATTGCGCTTCCAGTTGTTCCGGTCGAAAAGCAAAGTCTGCCAAAGGCGGACAGTCCAAAGCACCACACACTAAGGCAAAATGATAGCGCGGATCATCGCTTATTTTTTGTTTTTCCAATTGATTGAATGTAGTCTGCCCCTCTCCTACTTGTATAGGTAAACGATCAAAAAAGCCCGGAATACTTTTGACAGAACTTGTCGGTAGATTTTTTTCTATTTCATTGATGATGAGCAAGTTATATGCATTGATATAGAAAGCTATCTTCGTATTTGGGTCTACTGAACTTAGATCAATATCTGCGATTTGCTTCACCAATTGATCGAGAATAGCTGTCTCTTTTAGATTGCCGTAATCCAGTCGACCGTATTGTACATTAGCTTTTAAAAAGACATCTGTTTGATCGAAAAACTGCTGCTCAATAGCGTTTTGTGCATATGCGTACTGCCCAAAAATTAGGCTTAGAGATAGGAATATCGATTTCATAATTTAGAATGCTTTCAGTAAAATTTACCAACTCAGATCGACATAGACTGGAAAGTGATCGCTGATGCCACCATAATAATTAGGTCCGCCATATGTCCGATTGGGAGTTTCTCCGAATCGGTCATGCTTGAAGGTCATCCAATCTTGTCGAAAGACCGTCGGCTGACTGATTTTCAGTCCATCATCATCTAACAGATTGCCGGAAACGATGATTTGATCTAGCATATTCCAGTTGCCTCTGTAGTTGTAAGAGCCGCGTTGTTGCGCATCTATGTCGGAAAAACAGTTGTACAATTCCTGCGGTTGTGGAGAATCAGCGAGTTTAGAAACATTCAATACTTCTGTGATACTTTTGTTATCAGTTTCGTCATTCATATCACCCATTATGATAATATTTGCATCCTTATCATCTGTTATAACTCTATTGGCTGCCTTTCTTAATTGTTCAGCTGCAAATAGCCGCTTGGGTTCGCTAGCTGCTAGCCCGCCACGTCTCGATGGCCAATGGTTGACGAAAATATGGAGTGGATACTTTTTCTTGTAGATACCATAGACTAGCAGGATGTCGCGAGTCGTATAGTTAGGCTCTATACTTTCAGGAATATCAACGGAAATGGGTTCTACATCTTTGACTTTAAATTGCTTCGAGTCATAGATCAGTGCCACATCGATTCCTCTATAGTCTGGCGAATCAAAATGCACGATTTCATACTTTTGATCGCTCAATCTATTGATTTTCGTAAGATCAGTTAAGACTTTCCTATTTTCAATTTCACACAAGCCCATTAAATCAGGAAATGCCATCACTTCGATCACTTTCCCAATTTGATCTAGCTTCTTATTATATCGCTTTGTTGTCCATTGCTGTCGACCTTCAGGTGTGAAGTCTTCATCGGCGTGCTTTGGATCGTCTACTGTATCGAATAGATTTTCGACATTATAAAAAGCGATACGAGTGGTATTTGTGGATGAGTTGAGTGTGGTGCGCTGAGATTGGCAGGTAGAGAGCAAAAAAGAAAGTAGCAGAAGGTACAAATTAATCATTTTCATCTTGAGCGATTTCGAGTAAATAGAAATAAACGTCTTTCCAAGCCTCCCAATCACCGATGGAAGAGAAAGAACTATTATGCCACAAAGGAATGAAATTGCCACCAAATTGTCTTACCGTTTTGACCAATTGCTGGAGGGTATTTCTGGCTTGCTCCGGTGACAGTTGCAAATAAGTCTTTAAAGTGACATCCATCACTTGAAAGGGAACAATTTTCAAACGTGTTACTTCCTCTTTCTCCAGATCATACCAGTAAAAAGGAACAGCCGTACTTGCCCGAAAGCCGACATCATCTGCATAGCCCATGCTGTAGTCCGCTTCGATTTGCTGTTGCACCAGACGACGGTAGGTGATCGGTAAATGTAATTTCAAATAATGCTGACGACTCTTGTTGACTGCCTTCCCGCTGAGCGATCTGAGTCTTTTGATTTCCATTGCCAGTCGCAGATGATCGTCATTGGACTGATAAGAAGGATGGATGCCTAATGGAGCAGTCGCCCCTACCCTTTCGATCAAAGTCTTCATGGCAGGATGATTCGGATCGATATTTTTATCATAAGTAGCATAGTCGGCTAGTAAAAAAAAGTAAATAGGTGGCTTTTCGTGCCACTGTTCCAGCTCATCAAAAATGAAATAAGAATCACGTTTTGCATTCAATAAAGTCGCCCATCTATCTTTTGTAGTAGAAAAATTTATGTTTTTAAAATCACGCAAGCTTGCGCCTACTGATCGCCAGAGCGGACGATGCCGATACGCCCAAGCAATGTCTATATCAAAGGTCGCCTGAAAGGTATATTTGGGTGACCGGATTTCAATGTGTGGAAATAAAGATTTGAGTTGATTACCTAAATGAGTTGCCCATTCTTGTATCAATGGTCGCTGCAAAAAACCTGTTTTATACGCCAAACTCTGATGTGCCGAAAACCGTCCATGCTCATCGGCTTCAAAAGGCAAATACTCTTCGTAACGTGACAGTAGATAGAAAGCAGCGGCTAATAAATCGTGCTGAATAGCAGACACTTCATTTGTTTTAAAAAAGAAAGGATTGCCTTCAATGTACTGAAAATCAATAATTTGTACAGAAATATTTGTCTCCTTCAATAGTGTGTGCGGTACAATATGGAGACAAGGAAAATCAAATGAAGATTGGCTATAATTGAGCTTCGCCGCATCCGATCTTCTAAAATAAGCCACATTATCCGTCCACTCGATTTTCAGACCGAGCAAAGTCTCGAACAAATAGTCAGCAATATATTGCAAACGTTTGCTGCGAAGTGTCGTATAAATCAGAAGTGTGGACATGATTCGAGTTCGATGATAAAGCGTCTCTCGACTTTTTTGTAAACGTACGTACTATGGTTTAGATACAATCAGATGTCGAAAGTTGGAAGATTCTTTTGTAGGTTTATGGAAAACGATTAATTTAGCCAAAACAAACAAAATGATGGTACGACCACGGAGTTGTGCCGTTCAGTTCCTCGAAAATGAAATTTGCGCATCTGCAAATTTCAACTCTTCATTCAGTACACTACTCATCATCTACCACAGCGATCAGCACTTTGACTGTTCCACAGGTGAAATAAACAAATTGGCTTCTACAACTTGCTCTAGCTTGTCTCGACTGTCGGGAAGCGATCAGCAAGGGATACAATTTTTTATTGAGCTCAAATTTGAACAGTTGGAGGGCTATAATTCTATTTTCATCACCAACATTCCATGACATGCAGTATATTTTACGCATTTCGTTGCTTATTTTATTAACGACTACCGCTTTAACCGCCCAAATTAGCATCCCCGAAATTCCTCATGCACAACGCTACAAGGACTTGATTACGACTGATGTACCGACTGTGCAAATGCCCGCCATCAATATCAGCGAACTGCAACAAGAAGACGCCCAAGATGAAGCTGCCGGACTGCCGCCCCGATTCGGTAAGCGATTTGAGACCAATTTTAGCCTGAGCACACATGGACGCTGGGACAATCTACCCAATGGTGGACGAGTTTGGCGATTTGCCATCGAGTCGCCGGGCGCACTGTCTATCAACTTGACATTCAATGACTTCTTTATGCCGAGAGGTGGTCGATTCTTCGTTTTTACAGAAGATTTTGAGCAAATATTAGGCGCATTTTCGTCAGACAATAACAAAGCTGACCGAAAATTTGCAACCTCGTTGGTCTTTGACGAGAAAATTATTTTGGGTTATTACGAGCCGCCTGCTGCGCAAGGACAAGGACGCATCAGCGTAGACGGTGTTATTCATGGCTATCGAAAAATAACACCTCCTGAACTAGACAAAGCTGAGTTCAACCGCCTGCCACCTGCTTCTACGGACTGCTTCATCGACGCTGCTTGTCCTGAAGGCGATCCTTGGCGTGACGAAATCAAATCAGTAGCCGTTGCCGTCGTCGGAAACGGGACGCGCTGGTGTACAGGTGCGCTATTGGCGAATACCGCAGGCAATCAGCGGCTATTGTTTTTGACTGCCAACAATTGTCTCTACAATCCCAGCAATACGAATGTGCGATACGACGCTATCAATAATCCTATTCTATCCAATTGGGTATTCCAGTGGAATTACGAAAAAACCACTTGCAATGGCTCTATTCCCAATTCGCTCAACTCAACAACCGGAGCTATCGTCCGTGCCAATAGTTCTTCGAGCACGCTGAATATTGTCGGCTCTAACTTTGCTCTTCTAGAACTAACAGAAAGTCCCATTGCTGCTGGATATGATGTTTACTTTTCCGGTTGGGATGCGACAGGAGCGACTCCGCAAGGTGGCACAAGCATCCATCATCCAAATGGCGCGCCCAAGAAAATTGCCGTCGAAAATGCACAACTGACTGCAAGTACTTCCAACCCAATCACAGGAGGTACTTCTTCTCAATTGACACATTGGGAAGTGCCGGATTGGGATGGTGGTGCGCTAGAAGGTAGCTCACAAGGTGCGCCACTATTCAATAACGCCAATGGTAGAATCGTTGGGCAGTTTTCCGGTGGTTTTGCAGAATGTAATACAAGTACCAACCAAGACAACGGATTACCCGATTATTTTGGACAGTTTGCTTGGTCATGGCTCAACAATGGCGCGACAGATTCTCGTCGTAGATTGAAAGATTTGCTCGATCCCGGTAATACCGGACAGCTGAGCATAGGTGGCTATGGCTCTACGAATAGCTGTAGCAATCCTCAAGTGGTGACTTGTGACGATACCTATAGTGGCGATACAAACGATGGTCAAAGCATCTTCAATAGCTACGGTGCTCCTTTCAATCGTCCCGGCAAAGAGTATGTGCATACCTTGACGCCCAATACAACTGGACTGACGTCTATCGAATTGAAGAATCTGACAGCAGATATTGATCTTTTTATTTTGACTTCTTGCAGCAATACAAACGCCATCGCGAGTAGTACCAACCTCGGTACGAACGCAGAGAATATCATGATTAATCTAAATGCCGGACAGACCTACTACCTATTCGTCGATGCTCGAAATGCCAATGTGACGAGTACCTACGACCTGATTGTTGGGTGCATGGATCCTTGTAATGCGCCTATCGTACTGGATTGTGGGGAGCAGCGTACGGGTTCTACTTTTGGCATGAATAACTACTACTCTAATCACGGCAATAGCGGTGCGGGATGGACCGGTGGAGAAGCCGTTTTTGAATTTACGACTATCGGTGGCAGTACGACCATTGATCTGACCAATTTGAATACCGATCTTGACTTGTTCCTACTAGATGCTTGTGATCCGGTCAACAATGAAATCGCTCGTTCTACAGTAGGTGGACTGGCGGATGAGTCCATTCAGCAAAATCTAGCAGCCGGTACTTACTACATTATGGTAGATGGGTTTAATGGAGCGGCTGGTAGCTACACAATTACATTAGATTGTCCTTCGGGTGGTACTTGTGCGAGTCCAAATGGAATTGTGGGTGATGTGATGTATCAAGGTGATACAGATTTGGGGGAAAATAACTTTCAGCAGTATGGTGCTGCCAATAGCTGGGATGGCAAAGAATTGGTATATATTTTCACGCCGGACGAGACCGGTCCTTTCGATATAGAACTGAGTGGACTGAGCAATGATCTGGATTTATTCGTACTCGATGATTGTAATCCTGTGAATGCAGTGATCGCTAGCAGTACGATTGGTGGACTGAGTGATGAGTTAGTGACTGTCGATTTGGTGAGCAACAATACGTACTACATCATTGTAGATGGTTTTGCGAATGCTTCTAGTGCTTTCAATTTGATGATAACGACACCGACAGCTTGCGATTCGCCGCTAGATATTGATTGTACACCTAATGGTAATGTTATTTTCTTTGGCATCGGTGGCTCTACCATAGCAGCAGATAATGACTATCTTTTCCATGGCGGCAATGCAGTAGAGCAATATCGTGGTGGCGAAGCGGTCTATATTTTTTATGCCGATCAAGGAGCAGTGGATATTCGATTGGAAAATTTGGATGAAAATTTAGACTTATTCCTGTTGAGTGATTGCGAACAAGTACAAAACGAGGTAGCACGTAGCACCAACGGTGGCACGACCAATGAGCGCATTCAATTGAATAACTTGGCAACAGGTGTCTACTACATCATGATCGATGGCTATGAAGATGCACAAAGTGACTTTTCGCTCTTCTTACAGTGCAATCGCCCACCGATTTTGTTACGCACAAAAGTCGCCCTACAAGGACCATTCGATCCATCTACCAACTTGATGAACGATGAATTTCGTGATCGACTCAGTACGACAGAGCCGTTTACCGGACTAGGTTTTCAGCATGTCGGCGGCGGTGGAGAGACCATCAATCCGATGATTTTGACGACGACTGGCAATGATGCCATCGTGGATTGGGTATTTGTGGAGCTACGTGATAGCGGCAATCCCAATTTCGTGCTAGCTACGCGCTCTGCTCTATTGCAACGCGACGGTGATGTGGTGGAAGTGGATGGTTTTTCTCCGTTGGAGTTCCCGGAGGTGCGCGATAACTACTACATTGGTATCAAAACGCGCAGCAACTTAGGTGTGATGACAAATGTGCCAAATTTGGTAACTTATGAATAAGTGATACGTGAGGGGTGAGAGAAATGCTCTCACGTATCACCTCTCGCCTTTCACCTTTTGATTATTAGACTTGTTGCGTCGTAGCTGATTATGGCGAAGTGGAGCAAATTTTATTTTGGATAAGGCAAAATTTTTCGGCATAGCCTAGCTACGGCTAAAAATTTTAACACAGAACAGAATGAAATTTGCCCGTTGTAGTCAATCGAGATGCGGCGTAACAAGTCTATTGTACTTTAAACTTCTCCGACAACTTAAAATCCTCTCCGATCAAGCTCAAAAAGTAAACACCTTTCGGTAAATCTGTTACAGCTATTTGCATTTGATGCTTCCCAATCGGATAGACTACTTTTTGATTGATGCTTTTGACCAGCTTACCTTGTACGTCATAGATATCCAAGTTGACCGCACTGCCTTTCGCTAGACTAAAACCAAGTGTAATCTGATCGGCTGTCGGATTCGGGAAGATGGGATAGAGCTTTGTTTTTGGATACTTTAAAGTGATCGTATTGTCCGTCGAAGTCGTTTGATCTTCCTGAAAAATGACATCTTCATCCCCTTTCCGATAAGGTACATACGCGATGGGCAGAAAAAACATTTCATCAGTCGTCTTTTCACCCCAACTCATCCATCGCGGTGGAAAATTTGGATTGTTCGGATTATCTGAAGTGTTGTCGTAAGTGGCAAAAGCGTGAATGGTGGAGCCTACTTCCAAAACAATAAAACGATCGAAATGAAAAGTCCCTTGCCAGTTGAAATCCCAATCGTCTATTTTAATCAGTGGGATGGTATCTCGATTGGGTGTCAATGCGTAGACTTCCCATTTTTTGCCTAGCAAGTGCATATGGGGTGTGATGGATACCAAACTTACTTTTTGAGGAACAGTTGTCTGACAGTGAAAGGTCTTTTTCTGATTGGCTTGAATGATAAATGGTCCATTGACGATCATGCCAGGGATAGGCACTAAAAATTCGGTGCGAACTTCGCGTTCTACGGTTTCTTCTTTGAAAAATATATTGACTGTTGAAGAATCAGACTGCGCTGTCGGCACAGGTGCATAGTGCATCTGTACCAATAAATCTGCTCCGGCAGGTAACTTTTGTCCTATGCCTTTTGGAAAAAACCGAGGCTGCTGACCAGGTACATAGCCGGGGAGCATTTCAGTCTCCAAAGGGTTATTACTGATACCAAAACCGCCAAAACCATCGTAGCCATATCCTGGGTCAGCCGCGTCCAGTTGTCGTGCCCTGCCAGTATCATCATAGCTAAAAATAGCATGATGGACGATTCGCTTATTGCCGGGACGTAATTCTAGAGCTGCTACTTGTTTATCTTCCATCAATTCTGTCGGTAATACAATGATTCTATAGTCATCTTGATTATTGCCGCGGTGCTCAAAAGCTTCCTCAAAAGTCAATATCAAATCTGGTTCGCCCAGTTGAGAACCATCAGGAAAGTAAGGCAGCGGTGGCTCTTTCATCGGGTCGCCTTGAGGTGTTCCGGCTGCTACCCAGTCGGCAATCAGCTGTATTTCTTCGTCTTCCAAATAATTTTCACCCAGAAATTTGCTGTACTCAGGATTGGGTTTCCATGGCGGCATATACCGAATCTCCGTAACGTATCTGATCATTTCGCTCCAGTTGCGCACCTCATCGTAGCTAGTCAGTGGCATGGGCGCGATTTCACCTTCGCGATGGCAGCTGGTACATTTTTCGTAGATGATGGGGGCGATATGCTCGCTGTAGTTGATGGATTGGCTAAGGACATCCGTATTTAGAACCGAAAGACAGATAGAAAGGAAGAATATATTTTTCATGAGACTTTCATTGATGAAGTATGTATCGAAGGTACGATATATCTCACAATCTCATTCCCTCGTAATCTCACTTTCTACATATTACATTGACAGTTCTCCAAACATTCAATAATCAGAGACACATCGCGCTCTTTTAGAGAATACATCATGCTACGTCCTTTGCGTTTGGCGGCGAGTAGACCGGAGAGCCTCATATTTTTCAAGTGGTGAGAAACAAGAGACTGCTCTTCGTTGAGCATTTCGCAGATTTCGGAGACGGAGAGCTGTGGATATTGCTCTAGGAGATAAACAATGCCCAATCGAAGCGGATGAGCGACCACTTTCAAAATATTAGAAATGCGTTCCAATTTTTCTACCAACTCTTGGTCGACTATATTTGTTGCTTCCATAAAGAGACTTTAGACGTTAGATATTAGACGATAGACCGTTTTCAAACTGAACCAGATATTAGATCGCACTCAACCACAGAAAAGCTGAAATACCCAAATTTTGGTTTAGCCTAAGTTATATTGGTTTCCAGTTGAATGGGCGAAAGATACGAATTGTGTCTGAAACAGATCATAAAATTGAATACTTGAGCATGGCAGGCATCTACCTTCATATTCCATTTTGCAAGCAAGCTTGTCATTACTGCAATTTCCATTTTTCGACTTCTTTGAAGTATAAAGAAGAGATGTTGGAAGCGATTTTGAAAGAAATTGAGCTCCAAAAGGACTATTTGAAAGGCGAGTCTTTGAAAAGTATTTACTTCGGTGGCGGTACGCCTAGCCTGTTATCGACTCGTGAAATTCAGGAGCTACTTGATCAGATCAGTCGATTTCATCAAATCGAAGATAATGCAGAAATAACTTTAGAGGCCAATCCGGATGATCTCAGCCAACGAAAACTACAGGAATTAGCACAAACGCCGATCAATCGCTTGAGCATCGGGATTCAGTCCTTCGCAGAAGTCGATTTAGAGTTCATGAATCGTGCACACAATGCCGAAGAAGCGGAGCAGTGCCTAACAAATGCTAAAAATATAGGCTTTGATAATCTGACGATTGACCTAATATATGGCGGACAGACGACAACAGATGACGTTTGGGCAGCGAATGTCGAAAAAGCACTTCAATTCGATATTCCACATCTATCTTGTTACGCCTTGACTGTCGAGCCACAAACCGCTTTGGATCATTTTGTCACTAGTGGGAAAGCATCGCCTGTGGATGAAGAAAAAGCAAGCGCGCAATTCATTTACCTCATGGACAAACTAGAAAAAGCGGGTTATGATCACTATGAAATCTCCAACTTCGCCAAACCCGATCAATATGCCCGCCACAATACCAACTATTGGCTAGGCACCCCTTATCTCGGCATGGGTCCTTCCGCTCACTCTTATAGCGGCAATAGCCGTCAGTGGAATATCGCGCACAATGCGAAATATCTAAAAGCATTAGCCCAAAATGATCTGCCTTTCGAGTCAGAGGTACTCACTTTATCACAGCAATACAATGAGTACGTATTGACGCGTTTGCGGACAATTTGGGGCTGTGAAGCAACTGATATTCAGCACTTTGGAGCAAAATATTGGACTTATTTTCAGGAACAGATCAAGCCTTTCATCGAGCAGCAGCAAGTCATAAAAAAAGCGAATCAATATGTACTGACTCGCTCGGGTAAGTTGTTGGCGGATTATATTTCGATGGAGTTGTTTTGGAGTGAATAGAGATATAAGATTATGAGATGTGAGATCGCTTCGCCCTGAGACTTTACACAGCAGATCATCTTGGATAAAGGTCAAAGTATCTAAGCCTTCAAGCTGAACAAGTCTCATATCTCACATCTCAAAGCATATTTCGCAAAGCGAAATAGCGATCTTACAATCTATTCATTCAGAGGAGATATTTCAGCCCCCTCCGGCATTTCAAACAAACTTTGATCTGGTGCTTCCATTTTCAGTTTGACATTTTCGAAAACGCGGTCATAACGCTTCGTCCCGATGCTGTCATTTTCAAAAGTGTAGCCACTCAAGAGACGTGGCAATTGTAGTCCATTGACTTCTTGCCAATCGGCATAGTTGAGGGCGCGATATTTATCGCTTTTTTCACCGGAAAAGTAAGTGACTGTATAGAGTAGCCACTCCATTTGGTGAGTTTCTTTATCGAAATAGAGGATATATTCATCATCGGGGGCATCCCCTACTCCACCGTCGTAGCTCACTTTTAGTGCATCGTAGATTTTGCCGTTTAGACTATCACCTTCGACAGTTTCGTACTGTATGCCTGGATCAGTGACAATGAACGGCATGGCATAAAAATAAAATAGCAAATTGTGATAAAAACGAGCAGAACTTTCGCCAAAAGCTGCCAAGTCAGGTGCGATCCAGACATCAGTTCCATCAAAACCTAGCGTAAATTGCTCAGGCTTAGTTGTGATACGGACTTTTCGATTTTGAAGGTCAATCAGGTGGGTCTCCGTTGTCATAGAATCTTTGGCGATGTCGTATTGCATACTGCTCATACTTTGCCAAGTCTCCCAGCCGCCGTGGGCTTCGATCGCCTGTACCAACACTTCTGGTAAATCAGGTTGAGGTGTGAAAGTTGTTTCCTCTGTGGTTTCAGGTGAGCTGCAAGCAATAAGGAGGGCAAGTAGCAAAAAGTAGAATTTGGACATGGATGAATTTTAAGTCGAATGAATAAAGCTTCAAGAGGTCATCAACACCTATTTGGTTCATTCTTTTGATTTGGAATCCAACCAAATCGTCACCGGCCCATCATTCAACAAGCGTACTTTCATATCCGCACCAAACTGCCCGGTCGCTACTGTTTTGCCCAAAGTGATGCTCAACTGATCGACAAAAGCTTCGTAAAGTGGGATGGCTACATCAGGTTTCGCCGCACGAATGTAGGAAGGTCGATTGCCCTTTTTAGTGCTGGCATGAAGCGTAAACTGGCTGATGACCAAAGCATTTCCGTCAACATCCATCACCGAACGATTCATCACACCATCATCGTCATTAAAAATTCGCATCTGACTAATTTTTCGGCATAGCCAAACTATATCTTCTGGATTATCAGCACCTTCTATTCCGAGCAAAATCAAAATTCCATCCCCAATCTTTCCATTTATTTTTCCATTAATGGTCACCGAAGCTTCTGTCACTCGCTGCAATAATACTCGCATATTTATTCATTTTATCAAGGAATCGCTTGTAGGTCATGTATCTTTTGGATTGAGTCTAAAAGCGAAGCGATCTAAAATCTATCGTCTAATATCTAAACAATCAAACCACCATATTCAGCAACAAACATCCTCCAAGCCCGATCACGGACACCAGCGTCTCCATCACTGTCCAAGACCGGAACGTCTCACCGATACTCAAATTGAAATACTCCTTGAACAACCAAAAACCAGTATCATTCACCTGAGAAAAGGTCAAACTACCTGCGCCTGTTGCAATGACCAAGAGTTCTGGACTCACATCTGTCGATTGTATCAGCGGCAAAGCAATCCCAGCCGCTGTCAAGGCCGCCACCGTCGCCGAACCCAAAGCAATACGCAATGAAGCCGCAATCAGCCAAGCCAAAAACAAAGGTGAAATATTGGTATCTCTCAACAAGTCAGCAATATAATCTCCTGTACCACTGTCGATCAATACTTGCTTAAATGCGCCACCCGCGCCAATGATGAGCAAAATGATAGCGACTGCTTTTACAGAATTGACGCAGACGTCCATTAGCTCTTTCATCGACTTGCCTAGCCGCAAACCTAATGTGTAAAGCGCCACCAAAACAGCAATCAAAATTGCCATCACAGGGTCACCGACGAAGGTGAGCAAATCATACAAAACACTTTCTTCTGCCAAATACAACTTCGCCAAAGCCGACGCCAACATCAAAATCACTGGCACTAAACCCGTCAACACACTGCTCCAAAAAGAAGGCATCTCCTTCTCAGGAATATCGCGGAGTGGAAACAAATCTTTAGGTGCTTCTAAAGCAATATTTTTCAGCGTACTTCCAAAAATAGGACCTGCGATGATGACTGTCGGAACTGCTAAAATGAGTCCATACAGCAACGTCAAATTCATATCTGCGCCATAGGTATCGACGATGGCAGTAGGCGCTGGATGTGGAGGTAGAAAACCGTGCGTCACCGAAAGCGATGCAATCATCGGAATACCGACATACAAAAGCGGCAAGCGTGTAGAGGCTGCCACCGCAAAGATGATCGGGATCAGCATAATGAAACCGACAGTATAGAAAATTGGGATACCGACAATGAAGCCAGTCAGCACCATCGCCCATTGGATACGTTTGATACCAAACTGTTTAATGAGCTTATTCGTAATGTTTTGAGCTGCACCACTATCCGCGATCAATGCGCCCAACATTGCCCCAAAACCTACAATTAGAGCCAAACTCCCCAACGTGCCACCGACTCCTTTTTTGATGGAATTAACAGTTTCTAGTAGTGGCATACCCAACGCAATACCTACACCAAGCGAAACTAAAATAAGAGCGATAAACGCATTCAAACGGAAAATCATGACGAGTACGAGTAGCGTCACAACGGCGAGAAAAATATAGAGTAGTGGCATCGTCTCAGTCTGAGTTCAATAAAAAGCTGCCCTTTAAGTGCTTTGATTCATTTTGTGAATTGATCGTGTTTACAAAGAGAGATTTACAAAATGAATCAAAACAGGGCATCTTAATTATTTCACATGGTTAGATAAATTTTTCAGATGGTTACGGTCACAAGGAAGGCAAGTTATAAATTTATTGAATATCCGTAGCGAAGTAGTAAAGGTAGCGACCAAAAAGTAGCTGTGCGTGTCGTAGATGGATGGAGCTGTTTTTTATAGTCGCTATCGTACTTGATGCGAAGTTGCTCTTTCTGCTGGCGTACGTTTGGATTGCCCCAAATACCGTAGTCAGTCCGATGAAGTGGAATGCTGTTGTCATTGATTTCAATAGCATCTTTGGAATAGTTCAAAAATTGTAGCAACTGCGCCAAATGCTTTTCCGGTTGCTGCGCAAAATCTTCATACTTCAAGAAATGATATTTTAGATCAGTACGATTTTTCAATGATTCGGCATATTGATTCACCAATTGCCAACTAATCGAGCTTTTGCGCGGACTATACTCTTCCATGAAAACTTCATCGTTTTTCTCTACGTCACTTCGCTTGATTTTTTTCTGCCAAGAATAAGCTACTGCTCTTGGATCACGCACCAAATGTAAAACATATATATCAAAATCAGCTAATTGAGAAACAGCATGAACGTAAGGCGCGACTTTAGAAGAATCAATGATGATCTCTGCTTTGATTTCCTCGAAAATGGCGTGGAATAAGTTGTTCAAAGCAGTTTTGTACTGCTCCAATTGTTTGTTAGCAGCTTTATAAAATGGCAGTAATTGCTCCCCGACCAATTGTCGAGTATTCGGAATCAAATGTGGGCGATAGTGAAGATGATTGAGTTGATTTTTGGTTTGATAATTGGCTAAGATCTCTTGCCAAATTTCAGAATCAGAGAAGCGTTCCCCAGTATTGATTGGGTAGTTTTTTTCGATACCGTTGAGCGGCATGAAGGCGAGTTCATTGACGTTGAAAGCGTCGTCTAGCTCGTTTAGAATTTTGGATAAAACGGTGCTGCCGCTACGCCCTGCGCTAGTGATAAGGAGAATCTTCTTTTTCATGCGTACTCGAATCGATTTAGCACATCCGCAAACTGATCGTTCAAAAAATCAATCGTGTTTGACTCTAATTTCTCTCGAAAATCACCAGCCACTCCCCTACGCATATGTGACTGTTGATTTTCCCCCTTTGGTCGCATTTGTTGATGTTGTTGGAGCAATTGATTTTTCAGTACCTCCGAAATTTCCAATTGACAATAGTTCATCATATTCATCAACCAACCTTCGTGATTGCTCACCATATCCTCATACTTCGTAATGTAGCAGCTGGGATGTCTTGTCAACAACAAATCGATATATCGCCCATAAACAGACAGCAAATCATCACTTTCCGATTTCACATATTCATCGACAGTATGCTGCTGCGCAAACTGTCGCTTCTCATCAAAATCGTCCAATTTATTGCTTCGCTTATTCGGTCTGGGATGACTATTCGCCATTGAAAAATAGCTACTCACCAGAATATCACGAGGATCGCGTATCATCCAAACCACCAAATAATCGGGCAAGTCAGGAATGCTTTCAATCATACCACCAAATACGCTATAACAATAGCCTTTCGGCTGAAATAGATACTGATAACGCTGTATTTCTACTGCACTCAACTGATCCAAATACGGAAAATCAGAATGAAACGCATAACCATTGTAATGCACATTGACCAGATCATGAGCAGCAGCGACTTCTGTGAGGACACGCTTGGTGTACTGAGTCGCTGCTTTGTTGAGGGAGAAGTGCAGGATGCTTGGGTGAGTGTTTTTGGCTAGTTTTTTGCCTTGAATGAGGTTGTACTCTACGGGATGATGACGTTTGTCGGTATTGACGAAGGGAAGGTCGTCTAATAGTTTCCGTATCTTATTTTTGATAGCGTTCATCTAGCTGTTCTACTTCGCTTTAGAAAAGTCAAATGTAGAATACTATACGAAGAATTAAAAGTATATATAGCTTTGTTGATCTTACATAGGGCAAACGCATCAAGTTCCTTTTTGCTCTTTGATTTATCAAATGATTCAATTTTTCAGCGACATGAGCATGGTATTTGTCTCCCCGAGAGTCGGGATAGGCAAAGCCGACGGGCTATTCATTTTGGCATTGCCCCAAAACGAATCAAAAGGCCTAGAAATGGCAAACTCCTCCGTCGAACCTGCCCTTTCGCCATCCGCCACCTAAGTAAAACGTGTTCCACACTTGCTCCAT
>JBCDHX010000133.1:0-16464 GCA_038749535.1 Bacteroidota bacterium | reverse complement strand
TATTCCATCCTTTGGGTCGTAAATTTGTCCCCAGACAATAAGGACATCTTTGTTTTTGTTTTTCCATCCTTCAAAGATCGTGCTTATTGTCTTTTCTTTCTTCCCAATTTAGAAAAGTGCACATTTGGTACACTACCAATTATTCATGCTCACTTCTGCGACTGGCGATGTTGTCGTCGCCGATCCTGAAAAAGGTACTTTTGGCAGCATTATCAATCTGAAAGGTTTTGTGCGCGGTATGGCGCGGATCGGTGATTATCTGTTTGTGGGACTCTCCAAATTACGTCAAAACTCTTCCACTTTCAAGCATTTGGACATTGCCAAACTAGCCAACGAAGCCGGTATAGATGTCATCCACATTCCTACTGGTAGTCGAGTTGCTTACTTACGCTATCTGGCGAGTGTAGATGAGATTTATGACGTTCAAATTCTACCTGACATCACGCGTCCCGGCATCGTCAATACCATGGGCGAAATGCATCATCAAGGATTGTCGATTCCAAGTTCTACTTATTGGGCAGCGGATCGACCGGAGAGTTTTGGGTAGGAAAGTAGTATTGGCAGATCAAAGAGACGAACTATCCACTTATACCAATTTCAAAAACCAATTACGTATAAAAACCGATTATTTACGTACTTCATTATTGAATTTGGTATTACTTTCCAGTATCATCTCCGCCCCTTTCTCTGCAATCATGTAAACAGCCGCATTTGTGTTGCCGCTGACGATGGTGGGCATAATGGAAGCATCTATGACACGCAAGCCTTCGATGCCGTGTACACGGAGTTGAGCGTCCACAACTGAGGTATCATCTTCTCCCATTTTGCAAGTGCCCACAGGATGGTAGACCGTCTCGACCGATTGCAATATATGTTGTGCTAGATCATCGTCAGATTGATGATATAGGGGCGCGGTGAGTGCCTTTCGATAACGGTCAAAAGCAGCTTGCTGAAATATATTTAAAGCTGTTTTTGCCCCTTTTACCAAGACATTTAGATCCTCTTCATCAGATAAAAAATTAGGATCGATGATGGGCATACTGTAAACATCATTAGGGTCTAATTGTAGCTTACCGCGACTTTTAGGATTGAGTAGTGTCGGTAAGATCGTACAGCCATCTTCGGGCGAAAAAGTAGTCAAATCATATAGATCGTAAGCGTAATTGGGTGGCAGTGAAAATGGTGTAAAATGCCATTGTAAATACTTTCGCTCCGCCAACTTCTCAAAAGCAACCGCTTCCAGAGGTCCTATCGTAAATGCGCCGCGCCTACCAGAAAAATAACGTAAAGTTTCTTTCAACTGCGCCATCATAGGCAAATAGTGATTGACGCCGACGCGCTCGTTGGCAGTGATAGTCATCGGAAAAAATAAATGATCTTGCAGATTTTTGCCTACTCCATGCAGTTCCTTTTTGACGGTTATCCCTAACTTTTCCAACTCTGCCTTTTCGCCTATGCCGGACAGCATCAGTAGCTGTGGGGAATTGAAAGCGCCTGCCGAAAGAATGATCTCTTGTCGAGCTTTGATGACTTGTTCGCTTCCTTTTCGCTGAAAACGGATACCGATGGCTCGATCGTTTTCGATGAGCACTTCTCGCACTTGTGCTTGCGTGATGACGGTCAAATTGGTACGCTTCATCGCCGGACGCAAAAAAGCAGTCGCTGCACTATGTCGCTGTCCATTTTTGATGGTAAATTGAAAATAGCTAATGCCTTCTTGTATCTCCCCATTATAGTCTTCATTGAGCCGGAAGCCATTTTCTTGTCCAGCTTGTACAAAGCTGTCCGCTAATTTTGTTCGAAATCGGGTCGCGAAATCGACGTGAAGCTCTCCTTGCTGTCCATGAAATTCATCATCAAAAACAGCGTGCTGCTCCGACCGTTTGAAGTAAGGCAAGACACTTTCATAATCCCAACCTTCATTCCCAAAACTCGCCCATTCCTCAAAATCCGTTCGATTGCCGCGCACATATGCCATCGCATTGGTAGAGCTGCTGCCACCTAAGACTCGACCACGTGGTAGATAAATGCGCCGATTGAGGATGTGAGTTTGTGGTGTCGTCCAATACTGCCAGTCAAATTTGGAACGATGTAGTTTTGGATAGCCACCGGGCATCTGTATCAGTGGATGTCGATCAGAACCGCCTGCTTCTAATAGTAGCACTTGATTCGACGGATCGCGGCTGAGTCGATTGGCGAGTACGCAGCCTGCAGAGCCTGCACCTATGATGATGTAGTCGAAAGTGGACAAAGTTGGTTGTGTTTTGATAAATCTGAGTTCAATAATCAATTGCCCCCTTTTGTGTTGAAAAATAGGTAGAGTGTCGCTTTTTCAATACGCTCTCACTCTACCTATTTTTCAACAGTGGCAACTTGTCAGCTTCAAGCTGACTTGCTTATTTCACACCTTGAACAAAGAAAGAAAAATTTCACTTGTTGGTACAACTAAATACCTCCTTGCTGCGTCATTTCTAGCGAAATTGGATTGAATTTAATTATCTATAAAATTAGCATAAAGATGAAGTGGATTCATTTATTGGCTTTGGTGGGCGTTTTATTTGCTGTACCAGTTTTCGCGCAACAAACAACAACGAAAACAGAGAAGAAAGTAGTCATCACCAAAAAAACCATAGATGCCGATGGCAATGAAATGGTAGAAACGATAGAAGCGGAGGGCGATGATGCAGATCGCTTGTTGAGAGAGATGGAAATCGACGATATGGACGATATAGATATCGACATTGATGGGGATGGAGAAGAGCGGTTTCGGTTTCACTTCCGAGGAGACGGAGATGAGGACACGTTCGAGTGGAATGGGCTAGAAAATATGCCAGAAGAGCTAGAGCAAATGCTAGAAGAGCTGAACCTGGAAGGTCGTTTTCAGGAATTTAATTTTGGTGACCTCGGAGACATGGGTGATATGGAAGTTTTCCGATTTGGCGGTCCTATGGGTGGCGGCAATGCGGTCTTAGGTGTTCAGGTCGAGAATGCAGATGCGCCCGGTGCACAAGTCATGGCAGTCACAGAAGGTTCTGCTGCCGAAAAAGCCGGATTGGAAGCTGGCGATATCATCACCGCCATCAACGGTCTAGAAATCGACAATGCCAATATGCTCATCCAAAAAATGCGAAAGTATGAGCCACAAGAACGCATAGAAGTAGAGGTGGCTAGAAATGGCAAAAAGAAAACGATGAAGGTCACTTTACAGGCGAGGTCTTACTAGGCGTGATGCATCGAAAGAACAATCATACTAAATTGTTTTCCACGAGAAGGTGTGCTTCGCAAGAGGTACGCTCTTTTTTGTGTGCGCTATCTTGAGCAAGAATGATCTATTCATCTACCTTCAAAAACGGAATCGCGCGATTAGCTATTTTTAGGTAGTAAAAACCTGCTGGCAGTGTATGCACAGTAATGCTTTTGGACGCATAGATACCACTGTGTACGACTTGTCCCATAGCATTGATAATCTGAAAAGGTAGAGATTCTGTGGTCGATAGATAGAGTTCGTGGTGGCAAGGATTGGGGTACAATGTGGTGGTTGCTACTTCGTTTACTGCTGTTGTGTTGATAATGACAGCATCAAAAAAATAAGCTGCTCCAGCTTCCACTTGTGCGTCCGCTCCTAAACTTTTCTTCCAGGCACCGATGAGCGCGTGCTGCTCTGTCAATGCCAGACTAATACCAAATCCATCTTCTGCTGCCGTATCCCAAGGTTGTATCGTTTGCAAAGGTTGCCATTGCTGCTCAGAATCTTCCAAGAACAGATAAGCTGCTCCGCTTGCTTCATTGGTCATTTCATTGACTCGCTGATGTGCGCCGATCAATAGATAGTCCGTGTACATATTTACACTAATGCCAAACGCATCGTCTGCCGACTCAACGGACAATCGCTGCGTCTGTTGCCATTGATTGTCCATATTTCGATTAAAAATATAAACCGCTCCCGTCTGCTCATCTTCCCCAAATGCCCCAATGGCGATTCGCTCAAAATTGATATTCAGACTCCAACCAAAGAAACTATTCGTTTTGGGATTACTCGCTTCCAACTTTTGTAAAAACATCCAATCGCTATCTGACTGATTTTCAAACAGATAGACTGCTCCTGCTCCACTATTCTTACCGTCTGCCCCGATCAATACATAGCGATTCTCCAAATCTACACTAATCCCAAAATTATCATCTTCTGCAAAATCAGGCGCAAAAAACTGAGCTATTTCTGTCCATCTTCCATTGCTGTTTTGCTCAAAAAGATAGGCTGCTCCGGTATTGAACAATGGAAATCCGGCATCGTCTGTCTGCCCTTTTTGATATGCGCCAATCAAAGCACGATTGTCCTCCAAAGCGACACTGTATCCGAAACGATCATTAGCACTGATGTTGTCGGCTTGCAGTTTTTGTACTTCACCCCAGTTGTTGTCGCCGCCTTCATTACGATGAAATAAATAAGCCGCCCCTCTCCCATCGACACCACTTCCCCAAGCCCCGATCAAGGCATAGTCATTCGTCAAATCAACCGAAAATCCAAATCCATCGCCCGACTGTGCATCGGCAGGAATCAATTCTTTCAACAACTGCCATGCTGAGCCAACTCGCTCATACAAATAAGCTGCTCCGGTCGTTACTCCGCTTCCAGTCTGCTTTCGATATGCTCCTACCAATGCGTAGCGATCTGTCACAGCTACACTTGTCCCAAAGTTTTCGCGCAGAGTCGGAGAGGGTGCAGTGACGATTTGGTTGGGTTGTAGTCGGATTTGTGTGTAGGCAAAATCGGTGAAGAATAGCAATAGAAAAAAGTAAAGTAAGCGAGACATAGTCAGATGAATTGATTCTTTCACTTTTACGCTTATGTCTACTGTTGGTTGCGTCTTGATTTCATCCAAATATCCACCAAGACGTAAGCTAAGGTGCTACTAAATTAGACCCATTTGGATGGATGTAAGAGGCAACCACCGTCGCGAAAATCATGAACGTACCTAAGTTGCGATTGGCGACGGAAAAAGATTCAAAATCAGCGCGGCGGCGAGTGTATATGATGTAGGAAAAGTAGAGGATGGCAAAGCCAATGATGAGTAGCTGGTTGGTGTTCATTGTTTGTTGTCCACAGACATCGCATTCTAGTCAAAGATTACTAAATACTCCTGTCTGCTATTTGTGATCGCCAAATATAGACAAATGATGGTTTTACAATCTCCTCATCTCAAATTGCTCAGTCCGTATAGACTTTGAAGGTGTAGTTGTTGTAGGATTTTTTGGACTCTTTCATGATTTTTTTGATTCGCTTTTGCCAGATGACTTTGATTTCTCCTAGAGGTAATATCACACTGAGATGTATATCGTCACTCGGCTGGATATTCATTTTATCTATTTTCATTTGGATGATTCGTTTCAAAGTGTTGACATCATCGCCTCTCTCCAAAAATATGCGGATGACATTTTGAGCAGCAGCTTCATCTTGTTCACGCTGTTCCTTGACGCTCAGTGCTTTGGAAGGTGGATAGTCAACCTCATAGTTTTCTTCTGTTGTATTCGGGCTTCTTGCACCTGCTACCGCTTCGCTGACTTTAGGCGTAGATAAATGTTCTATGTCTATGTCTTCGCAAGCCAATAGTGTAATGGCAGAAGCATTATCTAGCAGTACGTTACCGTTATATGGTTGCAGAATGGGTGCTCTATAATAGGCTTCGAGGAGGATAAAATGATGGTCTTCCATCGGTTGAAAAGCAAAAGTATACGTTTGCCAATCAGTATTCACGATCTCCTCCGACTGTCCCAATAACTGTTTTTTAGCACAATATCTGTCGCCGCCCCAAATTCTGATAGTACTTGGCACTGCGTAATTGACAGTCTCTCCGGTCATACGACTTGCGCTTCTGTATAAAATAGAACGCGCCATAGAAATGGAAAACTGATAGCACTGCCCGGCTCGAAGTGGCTGTTTTAGACGCTGACCTACACTTTCCCAAGTCTCGTTGTCCCTGACTACGAGACCCAAATAGGTATTCCCATCTTGAGGAGATAATGTTACTTTGAACTCCCCACCGCTAGCAGCCGGATGTGTATCTGGAGGAGATTCCCCCTCAAACCCACAATCATACCATCCTTTAGGCGTATAACTATGTCTAGCATAATCTTCAAAAGAAGGATTGCGCAGTAGAATGGTGTCTTGTGCTTGAAGAAACAGCACAGTGAAAAGAAGAAAAATGGTAGATGAAGTTTTCAATATAGACATGAGTAAATGTGGTTAAATTAAGGAATTGGCTGTTCATTTAAAACCAAATATACATAAATTAACTTAGAATCTTAGTACAAAAATTCTCATTTGTGACTCTGTAAGTCATAGATGCCGACCATTCTTACTTTTGGTGTGTCTTCGTTTTTGCTTATTAGATGCGTAGACATCCATCTCAACAATCAGTCCACTCATTTATTTGACTATTTTACAGTCCAAACCAGTCACTGACTACTAGAATGACAGCAGACCAAAAAAGAATATTCCAGTACTTGTTGAGTGCTTCTCTCTTTTTGATAACAACCATAATGGTCGGCATAGTCATTGCTGTGTTTCAATCTAGAACTCAGGTACGCATTGACAACTACAGAATCATCGAAACCCATCTCATCAAAATGCTCTCCAATGCTAGAGAGGCAGAAAGTGCACAGCGTGGTTATCTACTGACTAGAGATGTCAAATATTTATCGCCTTATGAAGTCTCAAAGACCAGAACATTCAGCGAACTGCGGCAAATACGAAACAATAGTCATGCGACGAAACTGGAGGCTTTACCAATCGCTAAGATTCGGGAGCTACTGGAACTGAAGTTCGATGAAATGCAGATGACGATCGCCTTATTCGTAGGTGGGCGTATTGAAACTGCTGTTGATCTGGTCAAAACAGATGAGGGCGAGCGAATCATGCAGGAGCTGCAAACTTTGGTATATAAGGAGTTGAAAGCCATAGATACAGAAATCGCCGACCAACTGCAACGCTCCGCTACGATCTCTCTATTTTATACCATTGCTCGGATACTGATTGTTCTTTCCATCATTTATTTACTATACGTTATCTATTCGATTGTTTCTCCCATTATCAATAGGCTGAGTACTGCCAATCAGCAGATGATTCTGCAGGAAGTAGACTTAAAGGAAAAGAATAGGCAACTGGAACATTTTGCCTTCATCACTTCTCACGATTTACGAGAACCACTTCGAACCATCAAAAATTTTGTAGAAATTATAGAGGAAGAACTTTCCACCAAAGGCAGCGAGACCATACTGACCTATTTCAACTATGTTGTTGATGGCGTCAATCGAATGGATGGTATGATAATAGGTTTATTGGCGTATTCTAGATTGGGACAGTCCAGATCGAAGGAAGAAATCGACTTGAATATACTGATACGACATACCATGTCTGATATTCAGATGCGCGTCGGAGAAGTACGGGCAGATTTACGAGTCGGGACACTACCGACAGTCATCGGTTATCGACAGGAACTAGGACAGCTGTTCCAAAATTTGATCTTGAATGCCATTAAATTCATACCCGATGATAGGATTCCTCACATCGGTATCAATGTCAAGGAAGAACCGACGCAGTGGGCGTTTGTGGTGTCCGATAATGGCATAGGGATAGAAGAAAGACTCCGAGAACGCATCTTTAATATTTTTTACAAGGCACATTTGAAGTCAGAGTATGGCGGTCAGGGTTTGGGATTGGCATTTTGCAAAAAGATAGTCGAACTACATGATGGCAAAATTTGGGTCGAATCAGAAATGGGTGAAGGCAGTCAGTTTCATTTCACGATCAGTAAGGATGCTGATTGGACTTTGGAGATGTAGAAGTGGCGCTATGCAGTATTGTAAATACGGGATTCATCATTGACCTTCCTTCCATATTTCTTGATCAAATGCTAACTTGCCGCAAATTCCAATCCGCTCAAACAAACAAAAATAGTAGATGCAAAAACTGAACAAAATCATGCTCATCGATGACTCAGAAGCAGATAATTTCATCCACAAAAGAATCATCGAAAAATCTGGTATCGCCAAAGAAATCGTTGTCATCTTTCGGGCGACCGAAGCTTTGACTTACCTAAAAAATGAAACGCGTCCGGAGCTCATTTTTCTAGACATCAATATGCCGGGCATGGACGGCTGGGAGTTTCTGCAAGAGTATGAGCAGCTAGCCGAAATACATAAGGCAGAACTGGTCATTTGTATGCTGACCACTTCACAAAGTGCCATTGATAGAGAAAAAGCAAAACAGTATGGTATGATAGAACACTTTATGTCAAAACCACTGACCAAAGAAAAATTGTTGGAAATCGTGCGCGCTCATTTTTCTGAAGCAAGATAGCGACTACGCCTCTTCGAAGCAACGAAAGCTGTAGGTTGTCAGACCAATCGCAAAAAAGATAGATAACAGACTGAACCATAGCACTTTGTGATAAAATACACTTCTTTCAACCAAAGCGTCTGAGCGACCG
Organism: Bacteroidota bacterium; assembly: GCA_038749535.1. Taxonomy (GTDB): domain Bacteria; phylum Bacteroidota; class Bacteroidia; order Chitinophagales; family Saprospiraceae; genus JAAUTG01. The sequence goes on along the minus strand of JBCDHX010000133.1, from coordinate 7,978 downwards.
ATTTGTGTGAAAGCTGCCCAGTAAAATGGATGTTTTTTAGCAGCAAAATCAGCTTGGCTCAGGTAATCTAATTGAGCCAACCTCAGCGCACTGTCTTTCGTTTGACCATCCGCAAGCGCGGTATAAAAGTGAGTCATCAAGTCGGCAGTGGATTGATCGTTGACCTGCCACAGACTGGTCACCAGACTTTCACTACCTGCCAGCAGAAACGCCCTCGACAAACTCAACAATCCTTCTCCACGCTGCAACTTGCCTACACCTGTCGCGCAAGCACTCAGCACCACCAAACGCGCCTGCAACGGCAGATGATAAATCTCATTCAACGTTAAGTAGTCATCATAAAAATAAATTTGGCTTTGTGCTGAAAGTGTATCGTTGACGGTTGCATGAGTTGCGATATGTAAGATGTCCCAATCGGATAACGTAGCTTTAAACTGAGCGATATTGGCAGCCGTATCCATGAAAATTTTGCTAGCAAATGCAGTACTGATCTGCTTGACTTCTAACCGACTATGTGGAAGAGCAGCAGCGGTAGAACGCATAGCTATGGGCGCAGCTTGCTCAAAAACAGGAGCAAAACTCCCCATCTGAATACCTTTTTTTTCTTGTTGATGGAGTTTCCATAACAGCGTCAAAGAAGGCGCGTAACTGATCGAATACGCTCTCATCAAATAAGGTAAACGATCATATCTACCTGTCTCCTCATCGCTTACTTTTCGGGATAATAATACTTGAAATGGCACATAGTGCAAGCTGCCGTCCGGCACAATAATGAGTCGATCAATTCCGTCGAGTAAAGCCGTTGCTACAAATTGCTGATAGATTTGAAATGCAGTTTTTGTGTACAAATCAAAGCTAGTCACATCAGTAGATGGAGTCGAAATCACAGAACGAAATTCATTTATAATCAACTGATAATCAGCATTTTTCGGAAAAATATAGTTTTTAATATTATTTCTAGTTAACACAAACAAATAAATCTGCTCCTCTCCTTCTACATACTCCAACAATGCCGTCTTATCGTCCAATAGTTCAGACTGAATCGCTTTTATATTGCTTTGCTGCCAGCCATATTGCCAAGTAAAATAGTCTGGATAGTCGCGCGCCAGTTGCTCTAGAAAATCATCATGCGATTGGTGCAAGTCGAAAAGGTGCTGCTGATAGTTGGCGCGTTCTTTTTGAGTTTTACTTTCTGCTAACAATCGCTCGTAAAGTACGATTTGCTGCTGCTGTCGAGCTTCTTGTTTGGCTAAGTTGTCTGGTAAAAATTGATGAGCGGCTTGTCGTTCTATTTGCTCTAGTAAAATGGTCGCTTTGGAGCGTTCGGCGATTTGAAAAGCTCGTTCGGTTTGTTGTTGAGCAAGTGCCACCTGCATCGCTGCTTCGTAGATCGGCAACACTTCTTCCACCAAATGAAACTTAGCAGACAATCGACTATGATGCAATCGCAGATAATCAATCAAATCCAATAAATAAACATACAATTCATTGGCTTGATGCGTCTGATTCATTGTGACCAAAGTCGCTGCATAAGCTTTCAAAATCTTCAAAAAACGCAATTTATCAATAGGTAGAGTCGAAGGTGGTGGCAGATTTTTGATGTTCAATCCACTGTACAAGCTGCTGAGTGCTTGATCGAAATAGAGCGTAGCTTGCTCAAAATCACCTTGAGCAACGTACAAATACTGCCCAATGTCATAGTAGCTATCCGATAGAAAAGTGATAGGTACATTGGACAGACTTTGGCGCATATACAATGCGCGCTGCCAATGCTGCTCGGCGGCTTGAAACTGTCCCTGTTTCGCAAAACTGCCACCCAAAATGGTATAATAATTGGACCAAACCAAAGTGTCTGTCGGCGCAATCCAATCTTGTGTCAATCGTAGTTGAGTGATGGCTTCATCGTAAACTGCTGCTTTATTTAAAAAGGTCGCATAATTATGCTGTATTCGTATCCAATCTCGTCTTATATCTTCTTGATTACCAAATTGTTGCAGTAGTTTATCTTCTAGTTCGATGGATTCTAAGTAATAATATTTTGCTTGCTCGACATCACCTTTTTGGTGGTAATCATAAGCGATATTGCCTAGCGTAATCGCCGCGTCGAAGCTTTCGGACTCAAAGTAGGACAATGCTTTTTGATAGTTGGCGATGGCTTTTTGGTATTCGCCTTGCTTACGATAAAGCATTGCTATATTTTGGTAATCAGAACCTACATATAAAGCTGCCTCCTTATCTAAATATAACCATCTTAAATCAGCATCCAATACTTGTTCACAATAACTTATAGACTGTTTGTAGTCACCTAAGTAAGAATAGAATTCTATTAAGTTATTCCAAATCTCAATCATTTCCTCATCATCAAACTCAAGCGAATGAGTGTTATAAAGTAGTTGAGCGGAATCACTAGCTGTATAAAATTGCTCTAAATCATTGTTTTGGCTTGCCCAAAAAGCACATTTGAAATAAAGTCGTGTGCTGCCCTCCCAATCTTTCTCTAGCTGATAGCAATATTGTAGCTGTTTTGCTTGCTGAATAGCCTGCTCATATTCCTTAGATTGAACCAATCGCTCCAAACCATTCAAGAAGTGATTACAATCGCTGCTCTCTAATTGGGCAAAAGAAGAAAGCAGAATTACTAAAAGCCAAAGAAGTCTTTCTGACAATTGACAAAACGTTTGAGTTACGTCATTCGCAATTCGTAATTTGACATTCATATAATTAATCTTTTACGCCTCCCGCTTTAAAAAATGCGCCTTTTCCCACTTTTACAATTCCATTTTTGTCACTACCTACCCGAATAAATCCTTCATCCTGATCGCAGACTCTCCAACGAACGGTCGCACCATCGGAAATCAAAACATCAGCGGTCGCTTGTAACTCATAAGTGGCTAGACTGTAGCTTGGAATAACGTTGAGATTATTCTGTAAAGGCTGTGCCGCGCGAATAAATAAGATCTCGTCTTCTATCAGATCGGGACAACCCAAATCGTAACTCAATGTATCCGTACTCACCTCGTAAATACCTTCACAATCTCGATAGGCATAACTTAAAATCACTTGTCCTTTTTCACCAACAAAAGAGAGATCAACGCAAGAAAAAGGAATGCGTAAAAACACACTTTGACGATAGCTCAAGTCAAAGGGCGGCGATTGCGTTTCAAATCTTCCGATAACTACTTCTACATCCGAATTGGACAACTCAAAAGGGCAACTTTGCTGCTGATAATCAATGAGTTGTAATTGAGTTGGCAAAATGTCTTCAAAAGTACAAGTCAACTGATTTTCGTCTCTATAAAAGTTGCCAAGGCGTAAAATCAAAGTGTCCGAAGTGGTCAAACAAGTGACACAATCGTCTCCTTGAAAGCTGCTATTTGTTTCTTTGAGCACTAGCCGCCTTCTCTTTTTCTTATCATCCGTCCGGCTTTCGATGTTGCCCCAGAAGACATTATCATCTGACTGACACGCGACGAAAAAACAAGCGAGTAAGCTGTAAAAAAGCAGTCTAGTCATGGTCTCGGGATTGTACAGGTTGCGACGGTTGATTGAGTTGAGCACGGAGTTTGGCATTTTCGGCTTCTACTGCTTTGAGTCGCTCGTTTAGCTCGATCAGATGCAGATAAATCTCTTCAATTTTCTCTTGCTGATTGAGGGTGGCTGCTTTCATTTCTAGTCCGTTTTCTTTTATCTCAGCAGCAGAAGGCGTGCGATGCAAATGACCATACTCGTCGATGTGATCGGCGACTTCTTTTAAGGAAAGGAGGTCGTAAGTATCTTGAAAAACATAGTCGCACCAGGTGGTATTGGGGACTAGCCACTCGTCTGCGAGTATGCCGCCACAAACAAAGAGTTTATAGTTACTGATGTCCTGAAAAGCGACATCTCCACTTTCGGGGATATAATCTGTCCCGATAGCAACTGCACCATTTCTGTAGGTCAGTTTATGGACACCGATCCCGTTCCAAGTTTGGCTGAAAAGGGTCGTGGAAATGCTCACGAAAATGAGCATTGTAAGTATTTTAGATAATGTTCTCATTGTTGAATTGTTATTTATAACGGGAGTATTGTTCCGATGTATCGGAAGGACGATGCGACCCTCAAAATACGGTCGCATTGTCCCTTTCAGAGCTTGCCTCGCGATAGCGGGGAGACGATGCTCCAGTTTGAATATCTAAAGTCTATTGTCTAACATCTGATTCTAGTCCATTACATACAGCGTAATATCCTTCCGATCTGTATCCGTTTGCAACAGCAGATAATACAAGCCTGTCGGTAATCCATTGCGATACAGAATATGCTGATGTGATCCAGCGGGCATCCGATAACCATTGATGATGGTGCGGACGACATGACCATAGCGATTCAAAAGCTGTAGCTGTACTCGGGCGTCTTCTCTTAGTTCATAGACCAGTCGGCTTCGATCAGTCATAGGATTGGGAGAAGTTTTAAAATAGAGGATGTCACCATTCTCAGCGTAGTCGAGCTGTGCTGCTGCGATTTCGGCAGCTTTTTCATAGGCGCACTCTACGGCTAGTCGAGCATTGATTCGACCGCTACCCAGCTGTCCTTCGTGAGACTGTACCGGATCGGTGGTCTGTATGATGCAATCTATCACATCATCGGTAGACAAAGCAGGTTCTACCGACCACACTATCGCTGCCAGCGCGGCTACCATAGGCGACGCCATGGACGTGCCGTTTTTGGCATCAAAATTATTGTCGAGAACAGTGCTGTATATTTTATGAGCAGGTGCGGCGACATCTATCCATTTGCCATAGTTAGAACCCGACCATTTTTTATCACTGACAGTCGTGCCAGCTACATTGATGACATAATCATAAGCTGCAGGATAAAAATATTCCCAATAGTCGTTGTCATTCTCAAAAAAGTCATCATTGCCAGCCGCAGCGACGACAATGACATCGGCTTCTTTGGCGTGCTCGATGACCAAACGACCCGTTTCAGAGTAGAAGTAAGAACCCCAAGATGCATTGATAATGTGTGCACCAAGGACGATCGCCGCTTCTATACACTCATATCCCATGGACAGATAGGCATCTAGACCATCGCCAATATGGTTCGGACTCATGTCATAAGCTGCCTTGATCGGGATGATATTGGCTTCGGGACTCATGGCAGCGATGCCTAATTGGTTATTCGTCGCTGCACCTATGATCCCGGCGATATGTGTGCCATGATCGCTTTGACCGGAAGTAGAATAAATGTGTGGATCGCTGTCCCAATTGGCGAGATCAATAGGCGTCACCCATTTGCTAGAATCCAAATCCATGTGCCGCATATCAAACCCATTGTCGATGATGGCAATGCGTCTATTTTGTCCCAAAGCTTCCATCTGCCAAGCTTCTTCTACTTCCATGATGTCTAAGTACCATTGCGCGTCGCGCTCCGGGTCTTGCGTACTTTCTGCAGACACCAGTTGCAAGCGCGGCAGATACTCCACATAGTCGATTTCGTCCAGCTCGCTCAACTCAGCGATAAAAGAACGACCGACTTGATCGTTGCTAATAGTGGCGCGATAAACACGCTGTAGTGGTTCGTAGCTAGAAAAGAAAAAGGGGCGAGACAGGGTACGGACTTCGTATTGGTCGGCATAGATCTTAAAAAATGGAATGTCTTCGGATACGTTGACAACGGGCGTAGAACGAAATTCTATTGGGTAGTCGTCATGTAGTTTGAAGTAAAACTCGTTTTCGATATATGGCAAACGAGTCTCCTGCCGCTGAGCAAAGAGCGCACAGCAAATAGTGCTGCTGAGTAGCAGCGCAATAAGGGCTTTCATAGTGAATAAGTTTTATCGTTTCAAATCGAATACAAGCAGTAGTGCGACTGCTTGTAGCTAGTGGAAAAGCTGAAAACTTCAACTCCTAAGAAAAGTAAGCTGTACGATACCAATTGAATTAGACAATCGGCAAAAAGGTGTGAATGGCTGTGTGCTAGTTGTGTGCTAGTTGCTTATAGACGTCAAAAGCTGAAAATATCGGGAAGAAACTGAAAAAATGTTTCTCCTTTCTCCAATGATGCAAAGGTAAGGTCATCAGAAAGGCTTGTCAATGGCGGAACACTTATCGAAAAGTTATTATCTGTCTGTAAGGCTTAAAAGTTTTAACAGGACATCCATATTTAATCCCTTTTCCTACACAACATCATTCATTGGATCATATCTCATAAATAGTCTAGGGCAAACGCATCAAATTCCTTTTTGCTCTTTGATTTATCAAATGATTCAATTTTTCAGCGACATGAGCATGGTATTTGTCTCAAGCCGACAGGCTATTCATTTTGGCATTGCCCCAAAACGAATCAAAAGGTCTAGAAATGGCAAACTCCTCCGTCGAACCTGCCCTTTCGCCATCCGCCACCTAAGTAAAACGTATTCCACACTTGCTCCATACGACAACTATTACTTATCATACTTTTGATGCGTTTGCCCTAGAAATAGGCTAAATCATTAAATAGCATCAAAAAAATAACCAGTACTGACTTAACACTATTTATGGTGTGCCTTCAAGAATCCACACCTCTCATCGCGTACAGGAATTGGGATTGGTCGATAATTAGCCGAACTTTGATAAGCAATTGAGCTTATCATGGGAAATACTAAGAAAAGTAGGGTCAAAGGATGGATGGGTCTGTACATGTGGGCGAATGAGACTCGACATGATGAGATCGCTGATACCTTATCTAAAGATGATGCTGAAAGAGCCACCAACAAAGCCAAATCCATCCGAAAATCGCTAGCAGCACAGAAAGAAGCTAGCTATTCTGCTACAGAGTAGGGCTGATTTGATTGATTATTTCTTCTGCTATTCCATGGTTTTACTTTCCGATAAAAAAAGTAACTTTCCTTTATTTATAGTAGTTTCAACACCTTTAGGTACAAATAGGGTACAGAAGCCATCAAAAAATGGTAAAATGAATTTACTCGCCTTTTGGATGCTTTCCAAATTGACGTATTACGTTACGCAGATTGACAACACCTTTTCTATTCAATTGCAATTGCTCAATGGTAGCTCTTCCAGTTGGTGTTAGACTTAATAGAATGGTGTAGTCCGCTGTCCACTGAAAATGAATTTACCAGTCGTCTTTTCTTGGATGATAAAGCGGAACAATTTTTCCACTGACAGGATCGATAGCTTCTGTAAATACATATTTTCGATTGTTGCAACCCTGACAGGAGAATGCCAAGTTGTCTAAATTCTCTGATCCCTCTTTTACAAGTGGTTGTATGTGTTCGATAGAAAATGGATCAGGACAAAAATCAGCTGGACATAAATAGTATTCACAACATCCATTCGCGCGTTCTTCGATTTGTTGTTTGCGCATACTCATTGCAACCCCAATTCTTGAATAATCGACTCAGGGGCAACTTGTCTTTTTGCTGCTAATTCAAAAATATAAGACATCCGTTCGGCATTGCGCTCCTCGATCGTATCAGATAAATGAATCAATTCTTGCTGTTCTTCTGTAGTGAGTTGTACAGCATTCCGTTTTTCAATAAGCGAATGATAGCGATGCCATTGTTCAATAGGAATTCCTAAGTTGACCTGTTGTAAGAGATAGGATTCCGAAGTAGTGTCTACTTCGTTTTTTACTTCTTCTTGCAAAATCTCTACAATCAGATCGTTAAGACTTTTGCCCAATTGCGCTGCTTTTGATTTGAGCTTTTCCTCAACAGGTGACGAGAGTTCGATTTGGATGGACATAGCTAAATCGTTTAGCTACTATCAATGCAATGCTTAAGCACATTTGGTTGACGAATTACAGCGCTTAGAGTATGTTAGGAAATTTAATTTTTTAAATTTTTATACAGACCGAATTAAGTACCTTTACAATAATAATCGACACTTTTTAGTCTAATTGAAAAAGAGATCGTATTATTGCTGAGATGAGAAACATAAACTTAACAATAGAAGAGCGTACGACGTTGGAGGAATGCCATAAGAATCATCCTAAGAGT
>JBCDHX010000132.1:0-16639 GCA_038749535.1 Bacteroidota bacterium | reverse complement strand
TCGAACGTCCCTTTGATAAGATTGATTCACCTTTGAGCAGGCTTGTATACAACTCGGACAATGTGCACTCCCTAGTTTGCTCTCGCAACTTATCACTACCTTGTTGCTCTCTATTTTTACTCCTGTTACACTCGGTAAGGGTATATCCAAAAGCGTCTCGTATAACTTTTTTGATTCCATCTTGTAAAAGTAATACTTTGTCTATTTTTTGCCTATTTGAAGTCCCTCCACAACATTCTCCCTTGAGCCAAAAATTCATTCGTGATAATATAAAAAGCTGATTATCAATTAGATAATCAGCTTTTTCGTGTTTCATGTAGAATGTCTTGTCTGTAATTAATCAAATTCGTCTTGAAAATTAATATTTTCGCCCCTCTGTATGAGTTCAATAATAAATTTATCTTTTTAGTGTCTCATTTTTCTATTTACTCTTCCTTTGCAAGCACGGCAGAGCAAATACAAAAGTGAGACAGATAAATTTAGTTATTTCACTTTTATATGAGGTCAATAATGAATTTATCTCTATTAGAATTCGACTACAAAAAGAATCAAAGAAATATGGTGCAGAAGAGTTTGGCGGATTTGGTATCGCATTGCAAGGAATACGGATTTGTTTATCAGTCCAGTGATATATATGATGGTCTAGCAGCAGTGTATGACTATGGACCTTATGGGTCTTTGTTGAAGAAAAACATCAAAAACTACTGGTGGAAATCAATGGTGCAAATGCACGAAAATATAGTCGGTATCGACGCCGCGATTTTCATGCACCCAACGACCTGGAAAGCGTCCGGTCACGTCGATGCGTTCAATGATCCTTTGATAGACAACAAAGACAATCAGCGTCGCTATCGAGTCGATCATTTAATCGAAGGTTATTGCGAAAAAATAGAAGCCAAAATCCAAAAGGATGTCAAAAAAGCGCAAAAACGCTTTGGTGACAACTTTGATGAAGCACAATTTCGCAGCACCGACGGTCGCAATGTCAAACGCCAAGAGCAGATCGACTATGCCATGGGCAAGCTGACAGAAGCGATTGGAAAAGGTGACTTGGAAGGGATGCGTACCTTGATTGATGAGCTAGAAATCAAAGACCCGGAGACCGGTGGCTCGAACTGGACGGATGTCCGTCAGTTCAATTTGATGTTTTCTACTCAGCTCGGTAACATCGCCGGAGAATCCGGGAAATTATATCTGCGACCGGAGACCGCTCAGGGTATTTTCGCCAACTTCCTAAACGTCCAAAAAACGACGCGCCAAAAAGTGCCTTTTGGTATTGCACAGATCGGGAAAGCCTTCCGAAATGAGATTGTCGCGCGACAGTTCATCTTCCGTATGCGTGAGTTTGAGCAAATGGAAATGCAGTTTTTTGTGCGTCCGGGTGAAGAAATGAAGTGGTATGAATATTGGAAAGAAAAGCGATTGCAGTGGCATATTGCGTTGGGGCATCCGGCAGAAAAATTGCGTTTCCACGATCACGATAACCTGGCTCATTACGCCAATGCAGCTTTGGATATTGAGTTTGAGTTTCCATTTGGCTTCCGTGAGCTGGAAGGGATTCACTCTCGCACAGATTTTGACTTGAGTCAGCATGAGGAGTATTCCGGCAAGAAAATGCGCTATTTCGACCCTGAATTGAATGAGAGCTATGTGCCGTATGTCGTCGAAACGTCCATTGGTTTTGATCGAATGTTTTTGGCGAGTTTGTCTCACGCTTTGATGGATGAGGAAGTGCCTGATGCGGACGGAAAAGCGTCCACGCGTACTGTTTTGAAGCTGCATCCGGCTATCGCGCCTGTGAAGTGTGCGGTGCTGCCGCTATTAAAAAATAGACCAGAATTGACAGAAAAAGCACGTAAATTGTTTGATGATTTGAAGTTGGATTTCAATACACAATATGACGAAAAAGATGCCATCGGTCGTCGCTACCGTCGTCAGGATGCCATCGGGACACCATTTTGTGTGACGATTGATTTTGATACATTGGAGGATGATACAGTGACTTTGCGCTATCGTGATACGTTGAAACAAGAACGTCTACCGATGGATAAAATCGCTGCGATTATCAAGGATGAAATTGATATGAAGCATTTGTTGCAGAAGGGGTAATTTAAGATGTTAGACTACCGCTGCGATAAGTCAAATCATTCTAGGTTGAATCAATGTCTCATAGAACATCTTTACTTTGAAAATAAAATACAGAAGGCTTCGTGCGAACTTGAAATCGTACGAAGCCTTTTTTTCTTATTACAAATTTCGCTTGTATTCCTTCACCAACTCCTTGACCGCCTGCTTGACCTGAGCAGAAAATTCCTTATTCAGTATCCAATTGTAGTACTGTTGATCTTCGTACAAGACTTTTCCGGCTAGTTGATTGTTGTACTTGCCGAAGTTGAAAACGACATCATCATTTTCGTCATAGCGCAATTTCTGAGTGGCATCTACAAACTTTAGATCATTGCAAAAGTCATGAATGGCAGCCATATCATTTTTAATCGGGCGAATGATCTCGTTGCCGTCGTTGTCCTCATAGTTGGTGTCTTTGTAGCGTTCTAGTTGTCCTTTGAGTACCTGAACGGTCGCTTGTACGTCGGCTAGCGCATCGTGTGCGTTTTGCATATCTTCACCACAGTAAAATTTGACAGCGGCTTTGAGTGTACGTGGTTCCATTTTATAGAAAATGCGTTGTACATCTATCAATCGACGGTTGTTCATATCAAATTCCATACCGACGCGCGCAAACTCTTCAATCAACATTGGAATATCAAACCGATTGGAATTGTATCCACCCAGATCCGCTCCATTGAAAAAGGCAAAAATCTCATCTGCTACTTGCCGAAAAGTAGGTTTATTGGCTACATCGCGTGGCAAGATACCATGGACTTGCATCGCCTCTATTGAAATGGGAATACCAGGATTGATGAGCATAGAAATTTCTTCCGACGCTCGACCATCCGCAAAATATTTGACCGCTGCTAGCTGCACAATGCGGTCACGCAATACATTCAATCCGGTCGCTTCTAAATCAAAAAATACAATATCTCTATCTAACTGAAATTCCATAATGTTGACATTAAAACTGTTGAACACGACCTTCAAGTCCTGCTGTTGTTATGGTTTGCATATTATTTTGGTCACCCGAATAAATGAAAAAACCCTCTACGCCTTCCAGACTATTAACCCACTCTTGAGCAGCATCCAGTCCCATGACCATACAAGCTGTTGCATAGGCGTCTGCATAAGTGCATTCGTAAGTGACAATGGTCGCGCTGAGTAGTTGTGTACGCTCCGGTATACCTGTCACCGGGCTGATGGTGTGGCTATAGGTGATACCATCGACGGTATAGTAATTTCGATAATTACCGGAAGTAGCGATAGCTTCATTTTCTAGAGGAATGAGTGCAAATAATTCATTGACCGTGGCATCTTCGCTAGGCGTATTGACACCGAGTCGCCAGAGATTACCTTGCTCATTTTTGCCTTTCGTACGTGCTTCGCCACCTATCTCTACCATGTAGTTGTCTACATTTTTGCTGTCTAAAAATAGCGCAACTTGATCGACAAAATATCCTTTTGCGGAAGCACTGAAATCGAGTTGAATCCCTGCCTCCGGCTTAGCGATCTCTACATCAGTCAATGTTATTTGATCCATACCTACGAGCCGAACTAACTCCTCAATACGTTCTGTTTCTACCGCTTTCACTTTGTCTTTGGACGTGTAACCGAAGCCCCAATAATTGACCAAAGGCATGACAGTAGGATCGAAATGCCCTTGAGAACGCTTATGCGCGAGCTGTGCAGCTTTGACATTTTCGATAAAATGCAATTCGCCGTTTAGTTGAATGCCTGTCTCAGATTGATTGAAGCGAGAAATGGCAGAGGAAGGAACATAGGTGGACACCTCTTTATTGATGGCAGTCATCAGCGAGTCAAGCGACAGCTGATAGTCAATACTATCCTGATAGGTGATGTGATAAGTGACGACACCCATCGTCGTACCTGCTATCTTCTGATAAGTTGTTGGTATACTGGTCGTCGAAGTCTCTTGACAACCAAAAAATAAGCAGAGAACTATGCTGTATAGTATATATCTCATACGGGAAGTATCGTGTCTTTCGATGAGTAGCAAAGATAGCAAAATGAACGTCTGCGCCAATAGGTCATTTAATACTCTAATTTGCCTTTTGCACCGAATTGTGACGTACTGTTATAGAAAATGACGATATTTACATCACAATTTTTCACAACTCCATGTTAATATTCTGAACAACTTCGCAAACTATAACTTGATTATCAGTAGTTAATGTATTTAAATTTCACTTATGCTTTTTTCTTACAAAAACTTAATCCAAAAAATATTGTCACACTTTTAGTGGTCATCTCTCCCCAAAACAGTCTATATATTCATTAGCATCTCATCGCCCATCACCGTATTTACAACATTCAATTAGACTAGAATCCTTTATGAAAAACTTAATTGAGATCTCAAAAATCGTCACCAAGAAAAAGATCAGAAAAATAGAAATATTTGATGACCACTATCTAGAGAACAAGAGCAGTAAATTCAATGAATTTTATGAAGCCCTGACCCAAGGAAAATTCAAGAATGATCGAGATGCAGCTTCTTTTCTATATGAATCAACTCCCAAGGACGACCGCTATCGACAGCTCAAGTCTAGATTCAGAAAACGGTTACTCAATACCCTTTTCTTCTTAGACGTTAATCAGCCCGCCGCTTCCTCCTATGACCGCGCTTATTTTTCTTGTAACAAAGATTGGACGCTTGTCAAGATACTAAAGGACAATGATGCTGACTATACGGCTGCAGCATTGGCGCGACAGATTCTCACCATTGCACTCAAATTCAAGTTCGCAGATGTAATTGTCAATTGTTGCAGAATCCTAAGAACCTATGCAGCGCAGCAGGGAGATGATAAAAATTTTGAGATTTACGACGAACACATCAAGCAGTATACACATATTTTGAGTGCAGAAATTCGCTCAGAAGAATTGTATCAGCGTGTCATCCTCAATTACTACAAACCACCTTCCAAACGCACCAATCTGACCGAAAAAATTGATACTTACTGCGAAGCACTGGATGGGCTAGCGATCACTTATGACTCTCCTATCATCATCTACAACAAGTATCTGATGTGGATTTATCGGCATGAAATGCTACAAGAATTTGATCAAATGCTGGCGATGTGTGAAGCCGCACAAAACTATGTTGATGAATACCCGATCTACTATCAATCGGACAAAATCAAACAAATCTATATCAAAAAAGCGGCTGCCTATCTACATTTGAGACGAGCGGAAGGACTGGAGATCTGCATGGCGCATCAGTCTGTCTTTCAGGTAGGCAATACGGAATGGTATCAGTTCCATGAATACTTGTTTTTGCTCGCGGTGCATACTGGACAATATCAAAAAGCCGATCAACTCTATCAGGAGGTCACCGGATACAACAAATTCAATCGCGCCGAAGCGACCATTCAAAGGAAATGGGCGGTATTCAATATGTATTTATCTTATGCCAAACGCTACTTGGCAGACCATCAAGTGCAAAGTTTACTGTCGCGCAATAATCTAAGATTGACTCGTTTTCTATCAGAAACAGCCGTCTACCCAAAGGGCGAACGCATCTTGATGGTACACCATGTCATCGTACAGATTTTGTACTTTTTGGAAGACAGACGATTTACCAAAGCACGCCAACTCATCTTACAGCTCAAAGGACACATCAATCGGCAACTACGCAAAGAGGAATACTATCGGACGATGCAGTTTATCCGATTGCTACAACAGCTACAAAAGGCTGATTTTCAGGAAAATGAATTGAGTAATACAGAAAAATACATCAAACGCATCACCGAAGAGGAAGCTTTCTTTTATCGTGGTCTACTGATGGAAATTGAGATCATTCCCTACGAAAAACTATGGGAGATCATCCTCCAACGTCTGCGTGCTTTTTAAAGCAAACATTTGCACTACCCTGCTGTTTTGCTCTCATGGCATTACTCGAATTTCGCAGCAAAGGCATCTACTGTCCTGCCGCCAAGGTGTATATTGATCCCTGGCAGCCCGTCAAACGCGCACTGATTACGCACGGTCATGCCGACCATTCTCGGTGGGGACACGACTATTATCTTTGCACGCACGCTGCTCGCCCCGTCATTGAGTACCGTTTGGGAAATATCAATGTTCAGTCTGTTGATTTTGGGGAAGCGGTCACTATCGACGGCGTCAAATTCTCTTTCCATCCTGCCGGACACATCATCGGTTCTGCGCAAATACGCGTGGAACATAAAGGCGAAGTTTGGGTGGCTTCCGGCGATTACAAATTGCAGAAAGACGGTATCTCCGAGCCTTTTGAATCTGTGCGCTGTCACGCTTTCATTACGGAGTCCACTTTTGGATTACCGATCTATAAATGGCAGCCGCAAGCAGAAGTGATGCAAGACATCAATGACTGGTGGCGAAAAAATAAAGAAGAAGGCAAAGTGAGCGTCATCGGTAGCTATGCACTAGGCAAGGCGCAGCGACTCATTCAGAATTTAGACATTTCTATCGGCAAAATCTACACACATGGTGCTGTGGAAAATACCAATCGCGTACTGCGCAAGCAAGGCATCCAACTGCCGCCGACTACACGCATCACCAAAGAATTACAGAAAAAAGAATTTCCTGGAAATATCGTCATCGCCACACCTTCAGCAATGCAATCTAGCTGGATGCGCCGATTCTCTCCAGTGTCTACGGCACTAGCATCGGGCTGGATGACGCTCAGAGGTGCACGCCGTCGCCGTTCTGCTGATCGTGGATTCATATTATCCGATCACGCAGATTGGCAAGGACTCAACACTGCCATCGAAGCGACCGGAGCAGAGCGTGTTTTCGTTACGCATGGTTATACCGACATTTTCAGTAAATGGCTGGGCAAACAGGGCTATGATGCTCAGGTCGTCGCCACAGAATATTCTGGTGAACTGGCAGAAATGAATGAGACAGAGGGAGAGGAGACGGCAGAATAGAAATCCGATACTACCGCATCCGAATCAATCAATCCAATTCTCTCAACAGGAACGCTGCTGGCGAAATCATCTGACGCGCTGTCCGCTGACTATCGGCGATCAAATGTGGTAAATTCGCTGCTTCTGCCGCTTGCCGCAATGCTTTGGCATGAAAAGGATGATGAAATAAATCTTGTGTTTTTGTAGGAACTTTTGCTGGATTGGAATTTTTGACGTAAAGTGTAGCATCGTCTGCGCTCATCATACCTATCATATCTACTTGAGTACGATAGTCGATCAATTCTGGTGATCGTAGTTCTTCGATGGCATCAATTTTGAATAAATCAAATAAAGAAGCTGTGCTAAAAGAAGGATCTCCTATATCGAAATTGTAGCGGTCAAAGATCGATTCCCACTTCAGAATGTCGTAAGTTGATTGCGTGTTAATGGCGACTACAGCCTTCACTCGACTCGATTCTCTGGCAATGGGATCAACACTTCTACTATCTGCTAAGTCATCATGTGTCCCCAACCAAAGTCCGGCGCCACCGCCTGCGGACGTGCCATAAACGGCGATTCTCTGACTGTCGATATTCAGTTCATCAGCATAATATCGGACAAACTGTACAAATCGCTGACAGTCTTTCAGAGAAGCAATGACGCCCTCGTCGCTGTGGCGCAGGTAGCGATAATTGATGGTCGCAAATGCAATCCCATTCTGAACAAATGTCCGAATCTCTTCTGTTACCTTTTTGTTGTAAGCTGCTTTTTTATCGCCTCTCGTAAAGCCACCGCCATGAATGTAGACGATCAGTGGCGTCGGTGTGTCAGATTTGGGCGTGATGAGGTCGAATGTGTTGCGCTCATGCAAGTCATAACTGATGTTTTCTGAGAATTGATAGGGCGATTTGCCCAAATCAAAATCAGGCGTAGAGGTCGTGCGTACTAGCGGAAAGGCTTTGTCTTGGTCTTCGACTTGAGCATTTGGTTGTGATAAATCTTCTGTGCGTAAATGACAGGCAGTCAGCAAAAGGAAGGATAATAAATAAGTAAGTACTGTAATCGGTCGGAAAATAAACATATGGTTTGTGTTCATGGATGAAAACCACCTCATACTGACACAAATCAACTACTTGGGATAGTTAGATGTACGACTATACGTTCTAGGTGGCAATTATAATCTTTGGACGCTATACTTTATCAAAGTAACGTCTGTGCTTTAAATTTGTTACTTTTCCATATCTTATCTGCGCGCTAACTTTGTCTCTTATTCAACAAAAAAAGAAGGCGTCGCTCTTGTTAATGCCGAATTCTTGCAACTGCTTTTTGATGTCCATCTGATCGTTTGGCGAAGCTACGGCAAGGATGACTTGTAGATCAGTCATGGTATCTAAAACGTCTTGTGATTCCAATATGACGCCCGAGATTCGATGTCCCCATTTACTTGGTTGATTACAAATCCATCGAAATAAAATGTTGCGGTCAGCTAACTGTCGAGCGATTGCTTTGCCTTTCTTTCCGGCCCCCCAAAGCACTAGGTTTTGATTTTCTCGACGATCAAGTCGGCAGAAATAGTCAACTTTTAAGTCCAAAAAACGATTGTCCGCATAATCAGGTGAGGTACGAGAACTCCGCGTCGGATGATCGCGCCAAAAGTGCAATATTTCGGGAATACCAACTACTTTCAAGCCTTTTTCATAGAAACGAAAACATAAATCATAGTCTTCGGGATAGCGATCCGTATCGAATGCGCCACACTCAACCAGATCTGCTCGATGAACCATCCATGAAGGAGACGGAATGACACACTCTTTGTAAATATCTTCAAAATTGGCGTGGCGAGCGGTCAGTTGGTTCAACCAATCGGCGTAGGCACGATAGCCATTTCCGACACTGGCATCAGAAAAATATTCGACGAAAGAAGTGACAAGATGCCCACTGCCGGAAGCTACCAACGCTTGCTGCATCAGCCTCAGCTTATCTTTTGCCATCACATCGTCTGCATCCATACGCGTGATGTAGTCACCTTTGCTATTCATGAAAGCGAGTCGAAGTGCAGG
This sequence comes from Bacteroidota bacterium, assembly GCA_038749535.1. Lineage (GTDB taxonomy): Bacteria > Bacteroidota > Bacteroidia > Chitinophagales > Saprospiraceae > JAAUTG01. Next base: position 7,563 of record JBCDHX010000132.1, on the reverse strand, counting down.
AATGATACCTTTTTCGGTATTGGAAAAGACAGCAATGCGTTTATCTTTGGCAGCATATTCCTCTAGCATAGAATGGCTATCGTCAGTAGAAAAATCATCTATTGCCAGTAACTCCCAATTCACATTGGACTGTGCTAAAATAGAATCCAAACACCGCTCCAAGTACGGAAGCGCATTGTAGACAGGTAAAAGTATACTGATCAATTGAGCGAAAACTGCAAGACCATGTCAGAAGAATTGTGGAACATCAGCTCCTCCACATCAGGCACCAGCCATTCTGCTAGCGGCCATTGCGCGATGATTTCCATGACTTCTACATCAGATTCTGCGACGAATACACTCCACAAACGAGAGCGGTCTATCGACAAAGAGTAGGATTTGATTTTGCCTTCGGCGAGCAAAAAGTTGATAACATTTCTTTGTTCAGGTATGCGCTCCATAAAATCATCCGGAAACGGATTGGGCAAATCAAACTGAACCATATATTGCTTGTACATTTTTTAAGCTATTAGCCTCTAGCTGTCAGCAGTTAGCCTATTCAGCGATTGGCTTGGATTTAGTAGTTTTCACCCTAAAATAGCGAATCTGTCAACTGCACTTCCATCTCTTCAAAACTACATAATACGACTTCTATACTTTCTAAAAACAGGTCGCTTTTGATATAGTTGAGTTATAAAAACGTTAAGCGGCTCATCTCTAAAACGTCTTTTTGTACAGCAGGGCTGCTTGCCAATATTTGCTGCCGATGGAGAAATTCGTCGTTTCCATCCAAATCTTTCACTATGCCGCCAGCCTCTTGTACCAAAAGAGCACCTGCTGCCACATCCCAAGCATTGATACCGGCTTCTAGATAAGCATCGAATCGTCCGGCAGCGACGTACGCCAAATCCAAAGCTGCCGACCCCAGTCTACGCATCCCGCGCGTATGCAATTTGATGTGACGCACCAGATTTAGTCCTTTTTCTACACGCTCCGCATCATCGAATGGAAATCCAGTCGCGATGATGGAATCTTGAAAACTTTTGGCTTGCCGGACTTTGATGGCTTGACCATTTAGAAAAGCACCGCCACCTTTACGCGCACTAAAACACTCGTCCAAACTAACATCATAAACAACACCTACGACCAATTCGCCACGATGCTGCAGGGCAATGCTAGTTGAAAAATGTGGAATATTGAATAGAAAATTAGTTGTCCCATCTAGCGGATCTATAATCCAAGTGTACTCGCTTTCTTGGTTCTCAATAGTGTCCTCTTCTGTAATGAAAGTCGATTCAGGCAACAACTCGCGCAATGCACTAACAATCATCTTTTCAGTTTCTCGATCAACATAGCTGACCAGACTATTGCGATCTTTGTCTTCGATCTCTTCGCTTCGTACCTTTCCCACATGATCGCGGAGAAACCTACCTGCTTCTTTGGCAATCGCAATCGTTTCCTCTAACAAATAGTCATCATTCAATTCAGGCATCATTTTGAGCATTCGGTTTTGAAAGCTAATACAAGTCATTCGCGCTGCTCATTGTTCAATGCCGATCACTCATTTTCTCTCCCTAACTATCCCTTTTAGTGTTCGCCGATCTTCACCACTCAAATACTGCCGAGCAATCCTGTCCTCTGGCTGCCGATCAAAGGTATATAACACCAATAAAAACAGCCATTCCAAAGGCTTCATTAGATAGTAAATCACATCCGACAACCACGCTTTTTCAAACCAATAGTAATACCGATGCACTACATCCCCTACTCTATCGTACTGCCGCCGAATGAAGCGATGCGCCCTCGGAAAATGTTGCATCATCAAATCCTCGAACGCATTGGCGATCAATAGCTGTCGATTGCAGATGATCCAAGCGCCACGCCGTTTGCCATAGCGGATTGGTTTTACCACTTTGGGATGTCCTTTGGCTGCCACGGAACACAGATAGTGACCACCGCAAGCGACATTCAAGCATTCATGATCGAGTTGGGAGAAGGTGTGTTTATAGGTCTGTGTGAAGGATAAAATGATGGAATTGGGTTGCTGCCCGAACAATAGCAAAATGAACGTCAAACCGATCAGTACAGGCAGGGCGGCGACGAGTAGGAGTGGGTACTTTTTCCAGATGGGTTGGTGAAGGATGAGGTAGGCAATTCGGAGAGATGGAATGCTATTTTGGTAGTCGTAGTTTTCGGTTTGTTGAAGGATTTTTTGGTGATTTTTGGCGAGTTCAAGAAACAGGAAAATACCAATAGGTAAATTCCCGACCCAAGCCAAATGGCCCACCTGAACACCAACGATAGTGTTCAAAATGAGCCCCAATCCCAAGACAACATTTAGAACGACTTCAAGAATAGGTGGAAACAACTGACGTCTTATGACGCTTATGGCATACACAATCAAAACCAAAATGATCCAGCTATAAATACCCACCCTATGCTCAGGAGAAAAGGTAGCACTATCAGAGCAACAGTCATTATCCAAAGTACTATCAAAAACTAGATAAAGCCCCGATAATCCACAGACGATGACGAGTCGTATGAATATTGCTAGAAAGTTTCTCGGAAATGCTCGATCTGTTGTCAAGCTCATAGTATCTAATATGGCAACAAATAATACCAGCCCTGCTACAATGATGAGGATAATTACGATGAGTGTCATGATGAAATGAGTTACATGCTTTGCGAAGCCTGCCTGTCTATGTCAATCAATTGCTTGTAGTCAGACAGGGTTGTTTGCTTTGCGAAGGTTGAGAAAGGAAACAGAGGGAGTGCAAACCTTCGTAAAGCTTGAGTACATCGACAAATAAGCTTTACGAAAGTCTGCTCAACACTCAGTCTGCCCGCGACTTTCGCAAAGCCTCCATATTCCGCCAATCCGAATAATTCCAAGATAACCAAGCACCTTTTTTCATGCGTGTTTCAAAATCTTGTTTTTTATAAATTAAATATCCTTCAATCTGATGTTCATTGAAATCTTTTGAATAGTTATATTTTATCAGTTTTTCTTGTTCCGCTTTCAACAAATACAAATTCTTATCTGACACTTCCAATAGCAAAAACCGCGTATCTATTCCATTCTCATAGTGTGCCAAATTGTACTTCGTGATAAAGACATCCCAGTTGACACAACAAACCAAAATCCAGACACAGTAAGATGCTAACGCATTGACTTTCAGCACATAGAATAGATTTTTCTTTTCCTTGATCTTAAAAACCAAAGTAACCAAGCCAAACAACACCAACGCCAGAAAAATGAAAACGCCGATTCGTTTATATGCCAAGTTGTACTCTTCCACATAGCGGATATTGCGCATGGCGACAGAGAGGGTAAGTAGGGCATTTTGAGCAATCCAAGTGTACGCCAATCGCTTTAGCCAGCCATTCTTGGAGAAAAAATTGAGTTTACCGCGAAAAGCAATCAAGAGAATTGTCATTGCCAGCAAAATCGCAGCAATTAAGAGATAAGTACCCTCATGGACGTATTGGCGCATTTCGTAAGCATCTCGCACTTGCGTATCAAACCAGACGTAGCGAACATCTATCGCATTGACAATAAGCAGTAAAACATTGAGAATCAACAGAATAGCAATCGACTGCTGATACTCTTTTTTGAGATCGAGCATCCCAAATTTGATAGGTAAAGCTGATGCTTTTTTGGTGCGATAGCGTTGCACAAAATCAGACTGACCGAGTCGCGTTTTGATCCAATTCGGCAAAGGCGATCGCCAAAGTGCACCTCCAGCGATGAAGCCACCGATGACAAAAAGCAACATTCGCTGCAAAGGGAAAAATTCGATGATGAATGTCCAAAAGCTTTCCCAGAACTGATTGGACAGCTCCGCAAATTTACCATTGGCAAAGTAGTAGATGATATAGAATAAACCAACTGTAACGAAAGGCAGAAATGCTAGTTGCATATTGCGTAAGAGTAATACAGGGCGCAGCGTGGGTGCGATATTTTCTCGTGCTTGCCGCAAAAACTTCTTCGGCGTCTGCCACATACTATACAGCCCCATCAGCCAAGCATACCAGACAAACCGCAACACTCGATGCTGCGCAAACCCAATCATGCTAATCATAGACGCAAAATAGATTACTTTGCTCACCATCGAGTTGTGCCAAACCACCATCGTCGCCGCCACCATCGTACCAACCGCAGATACCCAAAAGTAGGACGGTCGCTTCAAGTCATACCGCAGTAGCAAGCAAGCCAATAACAAGACACTGAATAATAAGGCATTCACACCCATTCGCTCTTCCCAAAAGATGGTACAAAAGGTAAAAGCAATCCCTAAAACCAAAGTGTCGATCAAAAAATCTTTTCTCATATCAAAGTACTTTGTATTGCAAAGTTAAAATGTAAAAAAATTGCTAGATTGTCGTTTCCCACGACGACCTAGCTTTATGATAGCTTCATTTCTAAGCACGCGCCAACTCTATCACCGTCACCTCTGGCAGCATCCCTACTCTTCCCGGAAACGCCAAAAATCCAAAACCACGATTGATGTACAAATACTGCTTCGCTTCCTCATACAATCCCATCCACCGCTTATAGCGATACTGCACCGGACTCCATTTCAAACCTGGTAAATTGATGCCAAACTGCATCCCATGCGTATGACCGCTGAGTGTCAAATGAATTTTCTTGCGATTGGGTAGCACTTTATACTCCCAATGCGTCGGGTCGTGAGACATCAGCACACAAAAATCATCTTCTGCTACACCTTTTAATGCTTTATCCAAATCCCCGATCTGAGGAAACGGCGGTTCTCCCCAATTCTCGACGCCCAACAAACAAATCCGCTCTCCGTCCTTCTCAATGTATTGATGTTCATTCAACATCAATCGAAAATCCATGGCCTCATACTTCGAGTAAAAATCTCGCCAATAATCGTTGTCTGCTCTAGCGTCATTCGGTGCACCGTAGTAGTCGTGATTGCCGAGCACACAGTACTTACCATAAACCGCTTCTGTCGATTTAAAAAGGTCGATATATGGATTGATTTCGTCTTTGTCGGCATTGACTAGATCACCTGTAAAGAGCAGCAAATCAGGCTGCTGCGCATTGATGAGTTCGATCCCTTTCGCTACTCCCGCCGCATCATCGAAACTCCCAGAGTGAATATCCGAAATCTGCACAATCTTAAAGCCTTCAAACGCTTTCGGCAAATCGGGGAAACCTAGCTTCACTTTTTCGACCGTATACGCATACTTTCCTTTCGTGATGCCGTACAACATGCCCACAAAAGGAATCGCTGCCAAGCCACTCGCCGCCAAGGTCAAAAATTGCCTTCTTTTGGGCAAAAAAGAACCTTCGCTTTCACCATCCGAAATCGCTTGATAGATGCTATTGCCGACACCAAAAAAGAAGCGTCCTACATCTTGCAACAGCATCAATACCACAAAAAATAACTTCCCTACAAATGCCGTAAAAAACAGCCCAAGATAGATATTGGCGGACGAATTGGAAAAGATACTGCCAGTCTGTACCACTTCAAATACTTTGTAAAAAGAGAAGAAGAAAAACAGACTACTTGCGATATAAATACCACTAAAAATTAATCGGCTTTGTCGATCTACAAAAAGCGAACGTAGCCCGAAGTAAGTGTACAAATCAAGTATGAGGTACATCCCCAAAAGGACGAAAAGAAAACGTGTTCGTGAGTTCATTAATTTATTTATCGAGTGATCGTTGGTTTGTTATTGATTGATTCAAAACATCTCTGTTATAGATCCAAACCGACTTATTCAGTTGATTTTGAGCAGTCGTAGACAACAATCCAGAAGTGAGACCAAGTGTAGCAGTACCTAACCACCATAAATCATCATTTTGTGCATCAGAAGTCAACACGCCTAAAAATGCGATTCCACTCAAAAAGCCTGTAACACCTGCCCAAACTCCGTTGCGTCGACTTTTCTTGAGTAACATGACTGCATGAGGGCTGACTTCCATCTCTTGTACCAAGTTATTAGCAAAAAATCCAACAGGTTTCATCACGCCATCTTTGACATACTTTGCACCACCAAATGGCTTCGTTTGCAAGAAAATAGATTCTCTGTCGTATTCTTCTTGAGGGGTATATTGTGCGAAACTTGATTGTGCCAAAAAGAAAAAACCAATCACCAAAAAGAATGTCATGCGCAGCATAATGGTATTTACTTACTGTTGTTAATGAGTTCCTCCAACGCATCCAAATGCTCTTGAAATGCCTTTCGACCTTTCACCGTAACACTGTACGACGTGTTTGGTTTCTTCCCAATAAACTGCTTCCGTACTTCTAGATATTCTCGCTTTTCTAAATGCTTGATATGACTCGCCAAATTCCCATCCGACTCTATCGCCAGCAACTCTTTGAGGCGCGTATAGTCCACCCAGTCATTCACCATCAACGCTGACATAATACTCAGGCGATAGCGATTCTCGAATGTTTTGTTGAGTTTGGTTAATATGTTTTTCATTAGCTGTGAGCCATTAGCTATGAGCTGTTAGCTGCTCAGTATTTCAGAGCTTGAGAACAGCAATAGACTATGGCTTTAAATTTTATCTGTTTTACTTTTCATTATTCTTTACGAACTCACAAAGTCTCTCTCGCACTCTCATGTCTCACCTTTCGCTCTCTCGAAACTCTCCCAGCTCTCACCTCTCTCCCTACTCTCGAAACTCTGTCCTCTCATACTTCCACCACATAAACAAACCATAGGCAATATGTAAAAATCCAAAACCAATCGTCCACAATTCCAGACCATAGCCAATAAAAAACAATCCGATACAGCCTAGTCCAATTTCCATCAGTCCCAAAAACTTCAAATCGCGTAGACTATACTTACTGGCATTGACCAGACCTAAGCCATAAAAGACCAAAGTCGCAGGCGCGACCAAACCAATATCCCCACGGAGATAAAAAACAACACAAAAAACAGCCCCTACGAGGAGCGGAATCGCTAAATTGGCAAGCAGTCGCCAAGTCGTTTCATCCCAAATCTTCTGACCTTTCCGTCTAGCTTGACGCGTCGTGAAAAAGATAGCGCAAGACACTGCACTTATCAAAACTAGACTACCCGCCAGTACCGAAAATTCGATCCAGTTAATGCCCCAACGTGGATTCCCAACCAATCGTTCATAGTACAACTGCTCCCCAGCGAAAGGCGTCTTTCCCAAATAATAAAAAGCGACAGCAGCTCCGATGAGCGCACAGACACCAGCACTCACGCCCGATAGTCCACTCAATGAAATGAAGCGCGTCGATCGCTGCATCATGGAGCGGATGTCTTGGAGAGCAGCAAGGTGGTCTTGATGTTGTATTTTAGTCATCTAAAAGTACTTTGTATTGCAAAGTTATATTGTATAAAGCGAACTTGCAAGCGTTTTATTGTTTTCTTTGCGGAGAAAATGTAACCGCCTCCCGATAGCTATCGGGATGTTTGGCTGGTTTAGTGTACTAAAAAGGGTAGTGTCACAAATGCGCACCATGATATCTATCCCAGAGCTTCTGCTGCTCTAAATTGTAATGGGCAAAAAAATACTTCAAAGCACCAATATGATTATCTAGCGATTTAGAGAAAGAGAGCGTTTTTCGTACT